>JAHDCE010000214.1 GCA_020630045.1 Saprospiraceae bacterium
TAGGTCATCGCAATAGCAGAAAGCCCTTGTTTGAGAACCATCTCCGAAAACGGTCAAACCTTCGCCTCTGATGGCTTGTGAGAAAAACGCGGGCAAAACGCGACCGTCATCGGTTCTCATTCGTGGACCATAGGTATTGAAAATCCTGACGATTCGGGTTTCTACACCATGAACATTGTTATATGCCATAGTGATTGCTTCTTGAAAACGCTTGGCTTCATCGTAAACTCCCCTTGGTCCAATCGGGTTTACGTTACCCCAGTAGTCTTCTTTTTGCGGGTGAACCAATGGATCACCGTAGACTTCAGATGTTGAAGCCACTAGGATTCTTGCCTTCTTGGCTTTTGCCAATCCTAGGAGATTATGTGTCCCTAGAGAACCCACTTTCATGGTTTGAATCGGCATCTGAAGATAATCAATCGGACTAGCCGGTGACGCAAAGTGTAATATATAATCCAGTTCTCCAGGAACGTGAACGAATTTGCTGACATCGTGGTGATAAAATTCAAATTCTTTCTTTGGGAACAGGTGGTTGAGGTTATTCAAATTTCCTGTAATCAGGTTATCCATACCAATGACATGGTAACCTTCTTTCAACATCCTATCACATAGGTGTGACCCTAAGAATCCTGCGGCTCCTGTAATGAGAACTCTTCCAGATGATTTTTCCATTATTGAAATGCTTGTTGATTTTACAAATTTATCCAAGAAGCGGATTGATAAATTCGTCGTTAAATGTTTGATAATATTGGTAGAATCATGTCTTTCTCGGATATGATTCTTTTATGTTCCGGGATTTGCCAATCTATATTTAAATTGGTATCAAATAGATTGATTCCCCTTTCATTTTCTTTTGAATAGTAGTCGTCTACCTTGTAGATGACTGTGGCTGACTCTGACAAAACGGAAAAGCCATGGGCAAAACCCACCGGGATATACAATTGACTTTTGTTTTCCGCACTCAAAGTAACTCCTACAAACTGTCCGAATGTCGGTGAATTTTCACGGATATCTACTGCGACATCATAGATTTCACCTTCGACCACTCTTACGAGTTTGGCTTGGGCTTTCGGATGAATTTGGTAGTGGAGCCCTCTTATGACTCCGTAAGAGGATTTTGATTGGTTGTCTTGGACAAAGTTGGGGTTGAGGCCGGTTAGGTCATTAAATTTTTCAGCATTAAAGCTTTCATAGAAATACCCCCTTTTATCTTCAAAAACCTTTGGTTGAATAAGAAGGACTTCAGGGATAGAAAGAGGCGTGATGGTCATCTTTACGATGGTATTAGGTAAGGTTTGGCCGTCGTTTTTTATGGGGTTTGCAGCCGACTGCGATGCAGTCGGCTGCAATTGAATCAAATATTATATAATCATACCCGCACCTACAGTTTCATTGGTGTGTTCATCAATGAAAATCAAGCTACCGGTTTGTCTGTTCCTTCTGTAAGGATCGACGAATAACGGCTTCGTCGCTCTGATTGAAATCCTAGCAATATCATTCATGCGGACACTTTTGTTTTCAAGATCCCTGTGCAATGTATTGATATCTAGTTTGTAATTGATTTCCTTAATCATACAACGAGCATCTTGAGTCGTATGAAGTATTTTGTACTTCCCTCTTAACTGAAGTGGTTTTTCATTAAACCAACTGACCATGACATCTATGTCCTGGGTTACCTCAGGTTGGTTATTTTCTCGAACGATCATATCTCCTCGGCTGATATCGATATCATCTTCCAAGAGTAAGGTTACTGATTGTGGAGGAAACGCTTTTTCCAATTCACCGTCGATAGTATCGATTTTTGAAATCTTCGATGTAAAGCCTGAAGGCAATACGGTTACATTGTCTCCTTTTTTCAGGATACCACCGGCGATTCGACCCGCATATCCCCGATAATCGTGGTATTCATCATTGTAAGGGCGAATGACATATTGTACGGGGAATCGGACATCTATGAAATTGTGATCGCTTCCGATATGTACATTTTCAAGGTAGTACATGAGTGTCGTTCCTTGATACCAATCCATATTGGTTGACTTTTCTACGACATTATCGCCCGTAAGGGCAGAAATCGGAATAAAGTTGATGTCATTGACATCCAATTTGGATGCGAAGCCTGAAAACTCATCTTTGATTTTGTCATAAGCTTCTTCTTTCCAATCCACCAAATCCATTTTGTTGATACAAACCAACAAGTGTGGAATTTGAAGTAAAGATGCGATGATTGCGTGACGACGAGTTTGTTCGACTACACCGTTTCTCGCATCGATAAGGATTAGCGCTACGTTTGCAGTGGATGCACCGGTTACCATATTCCTTGTGTACTGGATATGTCCGGGCGTGTCTGCTATGATGAACTTTCTCTTTGGTGTAGAGAAATAACGGTATGCTACATCGATGGTGATTCCTTGTTCCCTTTCGGACTTAAGTCCGTCCGTTAACAATGCTAGGTTGACACCTTCTTCACCCCTTCTTTCACTGGTAGCTTTTACCGCTTCGTATTGGTCTTCAAATATGGATTTAGAATCATAAAGCAATCGACCGATAAGGGTACTTTTGCCGTCATCTACGCTTCCTGCTGTCGTGAAGCGTAACAATTCCATATCCTGATATTCTTGAACAGTCATTTTGTATGAATTTTTCTGTTGTGTGGAATTCCCGTAAGGGAAAAACTAGATAAGATAAATTAGAAGTATCCCTTGATTTTGCGATCTTCCATGGATGTTTCAGAACGTTTATCATCCGCTCGGCCTCCTCGTTCTGTCATTCGAGTGGTGGAAACCTCTTCGATGATTTGTTCTAGCGTCGTAGCGTTGGATTCCCAAACACCTGTACAAGTCACATCACCGATGGTGCGGCATCGAACCATTTTTTCGACGACTTCCTCACCCGGTTTTTTCGGGATGAATTCTGAGTCGGCCAAAAGGATGCCATCGCGTTCGAATACTTTACGCTTGTGAGCGAAATAAAGGCTTGGTAATTTTACTTCTTCCATTGCCAAGTACATCCAAACATCGAGTTCGGTCCAATTTGAAATCGGGAAGATGCGGAAGTGTTCTCCGAAATGTTTGTGTCCGTTGAACAGGTTCCAAAGTTCAGGGCGTTGATTCTTAGGATTCCACTGTCCGAATTCGTCTCTGTGAGAGAAAAATCTTTCTTTGGCCCTTGCTTTTTCTTCATCCCTTCGTGCTCCGCCCATGGCGGCATCGAATTTACCTTTTTCAAGTTCATCCAATAGGACTGCTGTTTGAAGTCCGTTACGGCTGGCATTTACACCTTTTTCCTCGACGACCATTCCATTGTTTATCGCTTCTTGTACAGAACCTACGATAAGTCTGGCTCCTAGTTGATCTACCCACCAATCACGGTATTCGATGGCCTCGTCAAAGTTGTGGCCGGTATCGACATGCAAAAGAGGGAAGGGCAATTTGGCCGGATAAAAGGCTTTTTTTGCCAAATATGACATTAAGATGGAGTCTTTACCTCCTGAGAACATCAAAACCGGCTTTTCGAATTGAGCAGCGACTTCACGTAAGATGAAGATAGATTCTGCTTCCAGTTCCCTTAGATGGTTAACTTGATAATCCATAATAAAATATACTTTTGGAAAATGACGACCGCGGTTCGTTTTGACTGAACTGCGGCTAATTTTGTGCTAAGATTTATTTTTTTTGAACCATGACCTGATGGCTCCTCTTGGAGCCAATTGCCATGCTCGTTCGTGTAAGTAATAAAGTAAGAACTTGATAAAGAATTCTATAGCCCCAATTTCAAGAGCCCCTCTCGGGTCGCCTGTTTTTACCCAAACGATAATAATAATGGTGCCTGTGGCTATAAACCTCCAAGTGATTCCTTTAAGAATACTTCGTGTGTGTGATTCCTTGTTTCGACTTTGAACTTCTTCAGCCATTTTGTTCGTGTGTTGATTAATCGTTCTATTATTTGCTGATGTGGTCCAGCATGAACCCATATACTTTTTCAACAGCTTCTTCGACTGTCATTTCGGCTGTTTTAATCTCTAAGTCCGGATTTTCCGGTGGTTCATATGGCGAATCAATGCCTGTAAATCCTTTGATTTGTCCGGCTCTCGCCTTTTTATACAAACCTTTTACATCTCGGCTTTCGCAAACCTCTAAAGGTGTATTGATGAAGATTTCCAAGAAGTCTTCCTCTCCTACGATTGATTTTGCAAACGACCTGATTTCTCTAGTTGGAGAAATGAATGAATTCAGTGTTATTATTCCTGAATTGAGGTATAATTTTGCCACCTCTGCTATACGTCGAATGTTTTCGCGTCTATCTTCTACTGAAAATCCGAGGTTGTTGTTGATGCCGATCCGGATATTGTCGCCGTCCAAGACTTGTGGAAAGAAACCTTCGTTGTAAAGTTTTCTTTCTACGCCTTGGGCGATCGTGCTTTTTCCGGAGCCTGACAACCCGGTAAACCAAAATACTTTTGCTTTTTGGTTCAGTCTTTTTTCCCTATCCGCCCTTTGCAAAAGACGGTCAAAAATCGGGTGGATGTTATTAGTAGTTTCCACAGTAGGATATTATTCTATGAACTTGTTTAAAGTTGCGTTCCTTGCCGCGATGCGGCAAGGAACGTCATTTATTTAGGATGCGTGTTCTGCGACACCCACTTTGGTACGTCCGATACTTTCGTAATAGAATCCTTTGTCTTCCATACGTTTGATATCATATAGGTTTCTTCCGTCGAAGATGACTTGTTCCTTCATCAATTCTTTCATGACTTCGAAACTCGGGTTGCGGAAAGCGGCCCATTCTGTAATGATTGCTAGGGCATCTGCACCGATTAAAGCTTCGTATTGATCTCCTGCGAAAGAAATTTTATCACCGTAAAGGGCTTTTACATTTTCCATCGCTTCCGGATCGAAAGCTTTGATTTTAGCACCTGCTTCCAATAAACCATCAATGATGTATAGTGCGGGAGCTTCTCTAATGTCATCGGTATTCGGCTTGAATGCCAATCCCCAAATAGCGAAAGTTTTTCCGGCCAAATCGTTACCGAAATGATTTTTGATTTTATCAACCAAAACCGTTTTTTGCTTATTGTTGACTCCCATGACCGATTTTAGGATTCGGAAATCATAGCTATTTTCTTCGGCTGTTTTTGCCAATGCTTGGACATCTTTCGGGAAGCAGCTTCCTCCGTATCCAACTCCCGGGAACAAGAATCTTTTTCCGATACGTGAATCGCTTCCCATTCCGATTCTTACGAAATCTACATTTGCTCCTACCTTATCACACAGGTTGGCGATTTCGTTCATAAATGTGATTCGGGTTGCCAAGTATGAATTGGCTGCATATTTGGTCATTTCCGCAGAACGCTCATCCATGAAAATGATGGGATTACCTTGGCGCACGAATGGTTCGTACAATTGACGCATAGTCATTTCAGCTTTTTCCGAGCTTGTACCAATAACTACCCTGTCCGGCTTCATAAAATCATCGACTGCCACTCCTTCTCTAAGGAATTCCGGATTTGAAACGACATCAAATAAACTTTCATCCAAATTAGCGGCCAAAGCAGCATGAACCTGTTCGGCGGTTCCTACAGGAACCGTACTTTTATCAACAATCACTTTGTAATCCGTGATGATATGGCTTAGATCTTTCGCAACTCCTAAAATGTAAGACAAATCTGCGGAACCATCTTCTCCCGGAGGAGTTGGTAATGCCAAGAAGATTACTTCTGCATCTTTGATTGCTTCTGCTAGATTTGTTGTGAATTTTAGTCTGTCTCTTTTTGTGTTTCTATCAAAAAGAATCTCAAGACCCGGTTCAAATATCGGCACTTCGCCTTGTTTCATGCGGGCGACTTTTCGCTCATCAATATCTACACATGTTACTTGGTTGCCGGTTTCGGCGAAGCATGTTCCTGTGACCAGACCAACGTATCCGGTTCCGACTACTGCAATATTCATGATTTTAATTTTAAACAAGGCTTCGCCTACGATGAGTCGCAGACTACCGCCATAATAAATTAATTACTAAAATTTTACACATATAAACAAACCATAACCGTTTGTTTATATCCATTTTTTTCGTAGTAATTTGGGATCAATTTCCATTTGTAGTGAATAACCTATTGAAATTAATTCGACTACAAACTTTTTATTTCCTTCGGTTTTGATGAGTTTTCCCTTCAATCCCGTTAGGTTTCCTGCTATTATTTCAACATCGTCTCCGATATTGAGCATGGAAGTCGTTACTTCCACACCTTCAATTTCACCAGTGATTCTTTTCATTAATTCAATCTCCTTTTCAGGGATTGATAAGAGGTTTTTCGAAAATCGCACAAAGCTAAGGACATTTTCCGTTTCTAAAACTTTTATGTATTCTGATTTTAGAATCTTGACAAAAACATAACAACTAATCAATGGTAATTCTACTTTCTTTACCTTTCTTGTCCAGCGTCGTGTAACCTTATTGATTGGGAGATAAACTTCTATGCCTTTTCTTTCCAGCATTTGGCGCACAAGTTTTTCCCTTTTGTACTTAGTATATACAGCAAACCATCGTGCCTCCTTACTGTCCAAATGGATTTCGTGATTTTCAGCGGCTTGTGCCATTTTTTGTTTGTTTTGTCATTCAAAGAATGAAAGTGGTGGGCATTCTACTTTTGAAACACCCTATCATTCATTAATTTAGAATTACCCATCACTTTTCATTCCTATTTTTTTGTTGTCCTAGTTTTTGCTCCAAAGAAGGAAGTGTTCCGGATCATATTGCTCCATGCTCAAACTTTCCCCTTCTTCAGAAGAATATATCAAGTATCTTATTTTCCTTTTGACCATTTCTTCGGCCTTGTCAATCAATTTTATCAAGTATGATTTATCTATATCTCCTACAAATACGAGGTCAATAATTTCACTATCTAAACCCTTTGAAAAGTCACCGACTAGATAAACCCGCTCTACATCACCCAGCTTTTTTACAACAGACTCTATTATTCT
>JAHDCE010000215.1:0-2699 GCA_020630045.1 Saprospiraceae bacterium
GGATTAAAAGCCTATAAAGCCCAAGGTTATATAGGAATGGGAGATGAAGCGGAATCCGTTTCCAAGACATTGGAATATGCTTATGACGACTGGTGTATCGCACAAATGGCGGGAGCTATGAATCAAGCGGAAGTGTTTCAAGAATATATTTCTAGGGGACAATATTTTAAAAACATATTTAATCCGGAAATCGGATTCATGCAAAGCAAAATGAACGGTGGTTGGAGTCATGGTTTCGATCCGGCCGAAGTCAATTTTAATTTTACGGAAGCCAATTCTTGGCAGTATAGTATGTTCGCTCCTCAAGATGTATCCGGCTTGGTAGAACTCTATGGAGGTGCGGATGCATTCGAAAAAAAGCTGGACGAATTGTTCGCTACCGAAATGGAATTGTCCGGACGTCATCAGGTAGATATTACCGGATTGATCGGGCAATATGCGCATGGTAACGAGCCGAGTCATCACATGGCTTATTTATATAATTATATCGGAAAACCCTACAAAACGCAAGACCGCATACATCAAATATTAACCGAACAATACACGACCGCCCCGGATGGTTTGTCCGGTAATGAGGATTGTGGACAAATGTCTTCTTGGTATGTATTGAGTAGCATGGGGTTTTATTCCGTTACTCCCGGATCGGATGATTATGCTATCGGTACTCCCTTGTTTGACGATGTTAAAATCCATTTGGAAAATGGGAACACATTTAATATCAAAACACATAAAAATAGGGAAGGAGATAAATACATACAAAAGGCTGAATTGAACGAGGTTCCTTTGGGTCGTTCTTATCTAAAACACAAGGAGATTATGGAAGGAGGAACTTTGGTTTTTTATCTGGGTTCCGAACCTCAAACGGAATGGGCGGTGACGGGTTCTCCAAAGTCAAAAATTGAAGACGAGCACCAAATTGTACCGGTTCCTTATTTCAATACGAAGTCGCAGGTATTTACGGATTCAATGTCGGTGGAAATCAAGTCGGTTTTTACAACTGATAAAATATATTACAGCCTGAATGGAGGAGAATATTTGCCTTACGAATCTCCGGTATTTATTGACTCGGATGCTCGATTTAAGGCATATGCGGAAAGGGGGACTAAAAAAAGTTTCACGGTAAGTGATGTTAAATACAAAAAAATAAAAGGGAATAGAAGTATTGAATTGGGCGCTGAGTATGCCAACCAATATTCGGCCGGAGGAGACGATGCCTTAATCAATTATTTGGAAGGAGGGTCGGACTATCGTACGGGATATTGGCAAGGGTATTTCGGCAAGGATTTTTCCGCCGTTGTTAACCTGGGCGCATCCGGAGAAACTGTCCGAAAAATTTCAGTAGGTGCTTTACAAGATATCCGTTCTTGGATTTGGTATCCTAAAACCGTTACTATTTCTATTTCTGATGATGGTAAAAAGTTTAAGAAATTAAAAACCATCTCCAATACATTTTCCGATAAGGAATATGGAGGTTTCCATCAAAATTTTGAATATAGATTCAATCGTCCCACTCTTGTAAAATACATCAAAGTAGAGGCTGAAAATTATGGTGAATGTCCGGAATGGCATTTGGGCAATGGCAATCCGACATGGTTGTTTTTTGATGAAATTTCTATTGAATGATAATATCCTTATTTCAAAGGATATTATTTATCCATCGCTCCGAATTTTTCTTTTACGACTTGGTAGGCCGCTTTTTTGTTTCCATAGTAATCCAGCACGCTCCAACTCGGCCCCGGCCAACAATCGTTGAGTTGCCAAAACAAAGATCCCATACAATGCGGATAACCGTCAATATGCGATTGTATCGCCATGCCCATGCCTTTGGCTTGGGTTTCTTGGCTCAACCTGAGGAAGTCTTCGAATGATTCGGGTTCAGCATAATATTGGTTGATGTGTTTTAATATCAAACCGTTGCCGATATAGCTTTTTTGTCGGTGCTTCAATGCCGGCGAATCCCAATATAAACTAGAATCGGGAATGACTTTTTGTAATGTCTTGAGTTCGGGAAACGATTGGAACCCGTATTCGGACATGAATCGCCCGACATTATTTTCGAATGCTTCAAAGGGTTCCCTGCCATGCCAAACGCCCCAATAATGCATGGAGCTGTGGTTGAAGTTTTCAGGAGTCCCCCAGTTGCTCAACGGTGAAGTGGAGGTATAATTCGATTCTGGATGATATTGCGTTACCAAGTCAGGAATCATCTCTTGAAAAATAGATTGATAATTGCTCCATATTTCAATAGAATCTTGTGAAGAATAACCGTATTGTTTTTGCCAACCCCAATTTTTCCAAGCCACTTCTATTTCATTATTGCCACACCAAACCGCCAAGCAAGGATGCGAACGGAGACGTTGAATATTTTCTTTTACTTCCTCCTTGATATTGGTTTTAAATTCATCGTCATCCGGGTACAAACTGCCGGCGAACATGAAGTCTTGCCAGACTAAAATGCCATTTTTATCACATAAATCATAAAAAATATCTTCTTCATAAATACCACCGCCCCATACACGAATCATATTCATATTCGCACGTTTTACTTGGGAAATCAACCTTTCGTATTGCCCTTTTTCAACCCTAGGAAGAAAAACATCTTGGGGGATATAATTCGCCCCTTTCATGAACATCGGCTCGCCGTTCAATTTGAAATAAAATGAAGTCCCGATACTGTCCGGTTCGTTGATTAATTCAAT
>JAHDCE010000215.1:2799-6977 GCA_020630045.1 Saprospiraceae bacterium
TCAATTTGAAATAAAATGAAGTCCCGATACTGTCCGGTTCGTTGATTAATTCAATGGTACGGACACCGTATTTGTGATTACTGGCATCTAGTAACTCCGACTCGTAGATTAGCCTTATTTTTTGCTCATAAAGATATGGTTCGCCTGCTCCGTTAGACCACCATAAACGAGGGTTCAGTATTTCGAAATCAAGTGAGACGATATTTTTACCCTTCTTTAAATTCCTACCCAACTCATGTCCTATGATTTCCACAATATATGCTCCGGGCTCAGCCACTTCAATTTCAACAGTCGTTTTCATTACGGCTGTTTGGTTGTCATTTTTTAGCTCTAATGTCGTCGTATATGCATTCAATATTTTCGCCTTGTTCCAAGGCTTGAGTTGAATCGGTCTGTAAATGCCTGAAGTTACGAAACGCGGGCCCCAATCCCATCCGAATTGGTAGGCGGCCTTGCGAGTAAACGAAGCGACTTTTACGGGAATATCGGCGGTTTCATTTCCGGAAGGGAGTTGGAGGGGATACGCTTCCACTTTTTCCTTATTGTATAAAATAGGGGATTTGAATCGAACTTCTATTTCATTATTTCCTAGCTTTAATATTGATTTAACCTCCTTGTTCCAAGAGCGGAACATATTATCGGAAGAGATTACTTTTTCTCCGTTTAAAAACACATCTGCATAAGTATCTAACCCCAAGCATTCTAAATCAATAAAATCGTTTTTTAGTAAGGAAGAATCGACTTGGAATTGACTTTTGTATATCCAATTCTCATATTCGATCCATCTTTGTTTCAATTCGTTATCCGCGAAATAAGGGTCTTCAATCAAACCGTTTTTATATAAATCCAAATGAACGACACCGGGCACTTCTGCGGGATGCCATTCATCTTTTTTTTCTTGGGAGAATGTCCACCCTTCATGCAATAGAATGGGTTCGGGAAGATTGATGGTTTCGACTTCCGTTGTTTCGCACGAAAGTGCGATAAGACTAATCAGTATTAGAATAAATACAAAGGGTTTCATTGGAATAAATTTGATATGAGTCGAATTTTCTCTTCATCGGGAATGGTTTCCATCCCCATTCCCAATTCATGGGAAATAGAATTGTGAGAGGTGAAATGTAATGCGTCCACACCGGCCTCCGCCAATGTTTTTGCGTTGGTGGAATTCACGCCGCTACCCGCCATGATTTCAATACGACCGCCTGATAAATTTACGAGTTCTCGAATCATTGTTATGCCTTCTATCGCCTTACTTTGCTGTCCGGAAGTCAATATTCTATTGAATCCTAAATGGATGATTCGGGTCAGACTTTCAATTGAATTTTCCGCAAAATCAAATGCTCTGTGAAAGGTGGTTTCCAAACCATGTTGCTTTGCAGTTTCCTGCAATAATTCACATGATTTTATATCAATATTAAAATCCGAATCCAAGCAACCGAAGACGACACCATATACGCCGATTTTTGCCAATTGTATGATGTCCTCCTTCATGATTTCCACTTCGGATGTTGAGTAAACGAAGCCGCCCTCTCGATGTCTAATCATGGCGTGGATTTCTACTTCATCGTCGGCTGAGTCCAAGCATTGTCGTACCAGTCCGATACTGGGAGTCAATCCTCCTACGGATAAGGCGGAACACAATTCTACGCGTTTTGCTCCGTATTTTTTTGCGAGCAATACCCCTTCCGGGGAATCGATACAAACCTCTAAAATCATTTCACTTGAATTTCGTCGATGAATACCCAAGCATCCGAACCGGCGGCTTCATGCCAGGCCGGAACTTTGCCAAAGTTGGCCGCTTTTATTTTAATATAAGAAGCCTTAATGGGAGTCGATAATTCAATAGAAAGATTTTCGATGAATTTGCCTCTTGCCTTGGGATCTGTTGTACTTTTGACTATACCTATTGATGTCCAATTCTTTTTGTCATCCGAAATCCAGACTTCCATTTTGGGCGGCATGAAAATCCAAGAGTTATTGTATTGGTAAAAATTGGCGGAGACAGAAGAAATATTTTTCCCGGAAGGGGATAATTTTAAAACACATTCCAAGTCGTCGCCCCAGAAACCTTGCCAAGCACCGTCCCTAAAATTGAGCGTTCCTAATTTGGCATCGACCAAACCTTTTTCGCCGCCGGCGGTGTACCAATGGCTGTATGTTTTTTCATATGCTACGTCGGCGTTTACTGCTTGGTGTCCCGAAATTGGTATTGAAATAATATCACCATATTCTTTTTTATTTTTGAATGCTTGTACTTGTAATATTCCATCGGAAGTAACAGGGATTTCCCCACTGTAATCTTTCCATTCCGAATCACATGGATCACATTCAATGTGATATTTTAATGTAATCATATTGGAATAAGGAATGAGTCGAACAGACGATTTATTCTCATCCAATACCATTTCATAACTCATCGGAACGGCTTCTTCGCCATACTGTACACCATATTTTTCCAACAAGGGATAAAATGCTTGGATGCGTTGATGGAATTCTTTGAAATCCCGGCCGGTGGTATCCGACCACAAGACTTCCGCCATCGCCAACATTCTAGGAAATACTTTGCTATCCAGTGTCTTTTCATCGGGTACGTGTTCCGTCCACATATTGCATTCTCCACCGATGATTAAATCCGATTCGCGTTCAGTAATCCCCTTTGGAACTGGTTCGAAATTATATACTTTTTCCAAGTCGATGGCATCCAATCCGTAATCCAAATATGTGTGCGAAGTGGGAGACATAATGGCTTGGTGACCATGTTTGACCGCTTCGATTCCACCGTCCATACCTCGCCAAGATTGGACGATGGCACCATCCGCCAGTCCACCTTCCAATATTTCGTCCCAACCGATCAGTTCGCGTCCGTTCGCTTTTAAAAACTTTTGAATCCTTTTGATAAAATAACTCTGTAGTTCTTCTTCATTCGCCAATCCTTCGTCCTTCATTCTTTTTTGACATTTCGCACATTGTTGCCACCGCACCTTGGGCGCTTCGTCTCCGCCGATATGGATTTTCCCGTAAGGGAATAACTCCATGACTTCCGTCAAAACGTCTTCCAAAAAAATAAATGTACTGTCGTTACCCACACAATATATTTCCTTGAAAACGCCCCAGTCATTCGCGACCGGAACGGCATCGCCGGTACAAGATAAATGCGGATAAGAAGCGATAGCGGCTTGGGAATGTCCGGGCAGTTCGATTTCCGGAATAATGTTGATATGACGCCGGGCGGCATAAGCTACGGTTTCCCGGATATCGTCCTTGGTGAAAAAGCCGCCGTATCGTGTTCCGTCTTCTTCTATTCGATATGCGCCGACTTCCGTCAGTCGGGGATATTTATCGATTTCGATTCTCCAACCTTGGTCTTCGGTAATGTGCCAATGGAGGACGTTCATTTTAAACAACGCCAATAAGTCGATGTATTTTTTAACGACTTCTTTATCGAAAAAATGCCGGGAACAATCCAATAACAAACCTCTATGCTGAAACCTCGGATAGTCTTTTATATTTAAATAAGGAAGGTAGTATCGACCTTCTTTTTCATTTAATAATATCAATTGTTGTAGGGAAGAAATTCCTCGTTGTAGTCCCTCTACATTCGATGATTCAATTAGAATCAAATCCTTCATGATTTCTAATTGATATTCTTCAAGATCGTCTTTAGGCGTGCGACCTATTCGCAATATGATGCTTTTGTATTTCTTTTTGCGGATACTTACATCGATATTACATTCTTCGGTTAAGAATTCATTTAGCGGTTCTATAAGAGAGTCCATTCCTTCTTCTCCCAATAGACTCCAGCCATCATCTAGTAAAAGGCCACCGGGTCGTATTTCTATTTGATTTACCTTAGGGATGAGTCCTGTATTCCATGTTTCGGGTATTTGTGGGACAGGGGATTCACAACTTAAAATTGCGACACAAAATATAATTGTCGAGAATACGATAAATCGGTGGGCTTGGTTCATGATGTAATGGTTGGTTCGGTACAAATATATATTTTACTTGTCATTCTTCTTGTCCTGTAGAACCATATGTTGGAGTTAAGAGTTGACCGTTTAGAATATATTGAACAATAATTATGAAAATCGTTTATCACCCTAAATACAATATTTCCTTAGGTCCGTTGGATAGGCTTCATCCCTTTGATGGGAATAAGTATAAGAAGGTTTTTC
>JAHDCE010000216.1 GCA_020630045.1 Saprospiraceae bacterium
ACAAAGGGTCGGAAAGGGAGTTGTCTTACTTTAATGGAGTAATCGTCCTCTATTATTTCTCTGATAAAAAGTATAACCAAGCTCAATGGATTTCTTTGCCCTTGGATTTTTCTTATCGGGCTACTCCTACTTCTTTTGAAGTTTTAGAATTCAAGGAGGGTATTTTATTGGACAAAAAGGAATTTGACCTTGATGGGATACAAAATTTTAAAAACCTACTATTCGACCAGGTTAAAACATCAAAAGTTTATCATGATATGTTGCAAAAACGATTGAGTTGGCACCAAACCTCTAATCCGGAAGAAGAATTTGATAAAGAAAGGTTTGATCGGATAATTATGAGAAATTTATTAAAGCATCTTTAGATGTTATCACGAAAAATTGAATATGGCCAAACCGTTATTTTTGAAATCCACTTCGTTATTTCCCTTAAACGTAGCTAAGGCTATGCTTGGCGGCGAATGCCTCGTTAATTTCTAAAATAACGATTCGTCTCTCATGCAAAAAAATTCGTCTTATCTATTTGAAAACGTCCTGGACTCCCAACCTTCTTTTGCAGAATCGTTTTCGGAATACATAAAGTTAGCTATGTAATATTTTCCAGAGGCCCAGGTTTCAATAAAATCATCATAGTGAGCAGAAGCGGGATTACCGGATTGACCTCCGGGATACGAAACGTGGGCTTTCACTTTATCTCCTAATTCCACTACTTGCCTCCAAGAAGGACCATTCGTTGCCGTCATGGCGTTGAGGGCGGAATAAACGCCTCCGATTTTTACATCATTTGCCGAAAAGGCGGGAATCCTGGCTAGGTGGGTAATGGCAGAACCTTTTTTATCCAACCAAATCGGAATGGCTTCGAATTCTTCGCCGACCTCTTCAGTTGTTGAAAGGAATGCTTCTGTGATGATTTGGACGATCGTCTCTTTTTTGGGTGTTGATTGTTTGTCAAAGAATCCACTTGCCGGTTCGTCTCGAATCAATGAAATGGTTCTGATAAAGTTTGGTGTTAATGTGGGCACATTTTCTTTCAGGGTTTCGTCCCAAATGTTTCGTACTACATGATTCCACCAAACTTCAAAAAAAGTAGCTGCTCGCGAATCCATATCATATGAATAGTTCCAAGCTTCTAGTCCTTTAATAATAGTCGGATGTAAGTCCTTTGACCTTTTGTCCAAATGTGATAATAAAAGTGGCAGTGCCGCTTCTGCCTTCATGTCCAAATTACTGTTGTGTAAATCCATCATGTCTTGAGGGGTGATATCATTCATTTTTTCTAAATATCTATTCAGGACTCGCCCACGGAAAGATTCGAATTTTTCACGGTTGTAATAATAGGGGTATTTTTCATCTGTCGAATGTTGATTGGCGGAAGCTACAAATCCTCTCTCCGGATTTTTGACCATCGGATTATGGGCTTTGGGAACAAAGCCTTTCCAACCTGAAGATGTCAGTGTTCCATTTCGGATGAACCGTCCCTGACCTTCTTCTTTTAATGGAAATTGTCCTTGGACTTTGAGTGCGATATCTCCGTCTTTTGAAGCAAATGCGAAGTTTTGGGCGGGAACATTATATCCTTCAAGAGCAGCGGCATAATCATCATAATTCCGTGCTTTGTTGAGATTGAGGAAAACCTTGAGTTCGCCTTTATCGGATGCGGTGTGCGCTAACCATTGGTAGGCAAGGTCTTTGTCCAGGCCTTCTTTGGCTTCGAATAGGACGGGGCCCCAGTGGGTATATTTCACTGTACGAACCACATCGGGTTTTCCTTTGATCTTGAACACTTCTTCTTTTAATTCGGCTTTTATCCATTTGCCATCTAGCAAGTATTCTGACTTTGTTTCATCTTTCCATTTGATTCTGTACAAATCCGCCACGTCATGGCCGACGTTGGTTTGACTCCAAGCAATGTTTTCATTAAATCCAATAATAACGAAGGGAAGTCCGGGGAGGGAAACGCCATAGGCGTTTAGCTCCGGTGTTTTTATTTGAATTTCATACCAAATCGAGGGAAGGGAAAGGGCTAAATGCGGATCGCCACAAAGAATCGGATTGCCAGATCGGGTTTTACTGCCAGCAACCGCCCAGTTATTACTCCCAATATTTTCGGGAGTTCTTTCATAATCTTCATAATCATACCTTGTGATATAGTCGTTGTCCGTGCTATCGTCAGGTACATTAATGGGCTCAAAGTCCCACTCTACCGACTCAGGAATAATCGGTGACTGGGAGGGAAAATATTCGGGGTATAAATAATCAAATGTGTCTTTTCCGAATTTAGCCAATGCGTTTGTAGCTTGAACATCCAAGTGGCGTTCGGCTAGGGACGCAGCCATTGTTTTGACAAAAAGAGCTGTTTTGAGCGGTGTCCACGGTTCGGGTTCGGTTCCGATGAGTTTGTATTCTAGGGGATACTCTGGAGGGGATAGGGTTTTGATATACCGGTTGACTCCAGCACAATATTTTTCCAAAAGAGCAAAAGATTCGGCATCTTCCTTCCATGCTTCTACCGCATTTTCAGCGGCGAATACCATTCCTTTCCTACGCATCCAATCGTCTCTTTCCAGGACTCGGTCTCCTAGGATTTCGGATAGGCGTCCGGCTGCGGCACGTGTACTCAAATCCATCTGAAAAAGTCGATGGGCGGCAGTTACATATCCTTGTACGAAAATGGCGTCTCCGATATCTTCGGCGAAGATGTGAGGTACCAACCGTTCATCAAAGTGAACATTTACAGGGGCGTTCAGCTCTTGAAAATCCAAATTGGAATCGGGAATAATATCGGGCATTTTTGCATTTTGCCAAAACCCGGTATGGGGATTGACCAAGGAGCCAATCGGGGGAATATTTTTATCTCCTAAGGAAAGGGGATTACTCAAAAAATAAATAAGTCCGATGGTCAACCCTAAGGAAACGATGAATGGCACTAATTTCATATTCGAAAAATTGAATACGAAAGATAGTCATTCATGCCAATCTTCCCATTGAACTCGTTTAAAAATGTTATTTGTGCGTAAAAATGGGATTCATTCCCCTTTGTGTAGGACTTGTTTGAAAAGAATTCACACGGTTACAAAATTGTTTTTTACTTGGATCGATTTCATCGCTTATGCAGCCATTCTTAACCAGGTTCATTAGATGTTATCACGAAAAATTGAGTATAGCCAAACCGTTATTTTTGAAATCCACTTCGTTATTCCCCTTAAACGTAGCTAAGGCTATGCTTTGCGGCGAATGCCTCGTTGATTCCCAAAATAACGATTCGTCTTTTATACAAAAAATTTCGTGATAACATCTATTATCTAGTAAAAATCCATTCAGAATCGGTGGAGAGGTCTTTATTGAACGAGTAATCGTCTTCTTTGAAGGCCTTTAATTTTTTCTTGTCAGTAATACCTTTATGAATAATATATCGAGCCATTATCCCCCTGGCTTTTTTGGCGTTGAAGGAAATCACTTTATATACTCCATTTCGTTTTTCTTTAAAATTGACAGTCAACAATTCTCCTTCTAGTTCTGATTTTTTGACCGATTTGAAATATTCATTAGATGCTAAATTGATGATTGTATTTCCTCCGGCGTCTTTCAGGTCTTTATTGATGATTCGAGTGATGTCGTCACCCCAAAACTTATATAGATTGTTGCCTTTCTTATTTTCTAGTCGAGTACCCATTTCCAAGCGGTAGGGCTGCATTAAATCCATCGGTCTAAGGATACCATATAATCCTGAAAGGATGCGAATATGAGATTGGGCGAATGCCAGTTGCTCTTCGTTCATTTCGTCCGCCTTGAGGCCAGTATATACATCTCCTTTGAAAGCAAGCACGGCAGGCTTGGCGTTTTCTGTGGAAAACGGAATAGAAAAAGATTTGAAGCGAGCTACATTAAGGTCGGCGATTTTCTCGCTTACTCCCATTAGCTTTTGTAAATCGGCGGATTTTTTCTTTTTCAGGATGCCGACCAATGTTTTACTTTCTTTCAACATTCGTGGTTCTGAATGGAAAACGGGTTGCATTGGTGTTTCATCTAAGGTCTTGGCCGGAGAAAGAAGTACAATCATTGCAATTGAATTAAATGCTTGAAATAAAAAAGGGGCTATTTCTATGAATAACGGCAAAATCCCTAGGGGAGTTTGCCGTTATTTTAAACTCAGAACAAATTCCAAAGAATTGAAATTACAATATCAACATGGAGTCACCGTAACTGTAGAAACGGTAATCGTTTTTAATCGCTTCTTGGTAAGCCTCCATTATCAAATCATAACCACCGAATGCACATACCATGATGACCAAGCTTGACTTTGGCAAGTGGAAATTGGTGACCATTGCGTTCGCAATGTGAAAATCATATGGCGGATATATGAATTTATTGGTCCAACCGGTGGATTCTTTTAATAGATTTTCGGCTGAAACAGCGGATTCCATCGCTCGCATACTTGTCGTTCCAACGGAACAAATTCTGCGTTTTTCTTTCTTGGCCGTATTTACGGTCAGGGCAGCTTTCGAATCAATATCATAGTATTCGGCGTCCATTTTGTGCTTGGACAAATCCTCAACTTCGATATCGCGGAAAGTTCCTAGTCCTACGTGTAAGGTCAATTCTGCGAAATCGACTCCTTTGATTTCGAAGCGCTTCATCAATGATTCACTGAAGTGAAGGCCGGCTGTTGGCGCTGCCACGGCTCCCATCTTCTTGGCATAAATCGTTTGGTATCGCTCCCGATCAATGGTTTCCGGAGTACGATTGATATACTTGGGGAGCGGTGTGCTACCCAACTTCTGAAGTTCGTCGTTGAATTCGTCATCGGTTCCGTCGAATAGAAAACGGATGGTACGTCCTCTGGAAGTGGTGTTGTCCACTACTTCGGCGACAAGGACTTCATTTTCCTCTTTGTCGTTGAAGTAAAGTTTGTTTCCCACTCGAATTTTACGGGCAGGATCAACTAGAACATCCCAGAGTCTTGACTCGTGATTGAGTTCTCTTAGCAGGAAAACTTCAATTTTGGCACCGGTTTTTTCCTTTTTGCCGAATAAGCGGGCAGGAAATACTTTGGTATTGTTAAATACCAAGCAATCTTTTTCATCAAAATATTCAATGATGTCTTTGAATATTTTGTGTTCGATTTTCCCGGTTTCCCGATGGACGACCATCATTTTGGACTCATCCCTCATGTCTAGGGGATACTGGGCGATTCTTTCAGGTGGTAGCTGAAAATCGAAGTTGGATAATTTCATGTTTGAACTCAAAAGAAAAAAGCTTTTTGGGCGAAAAAAATAATTTTGCCGGAAGGCAAATGGAATACATATCGCGCCCTTATTAATAATTCTCGCAAAAATAATAATTCCTTGCACAAAACAAGAGGGTGTAAAAAACCATTTATACTCGAAACGAAATGATTTGTGGTTTTTAGTCCAGTTCCTGTACGCTTACACCTTATTTCAAGGGAAGGGTCGTGTCAGAAACATATGTCCATGATATACATGGTTTATAGATAATACGCTGTTATTGGTCTAGAAGTTGAGGTCAGGTGAAAATAAAATGCGAAATTCGCAAGAAGTAGTTCGATTATGTTGACAATTTTCAAAATATTTTGGGAGAGTATTATGCAAGCCTTTCAGCAACTTGCAGGAAACAAGTTGCGAACGTTCCTTTCTTTGCTTGGAATTACGATAGGTATTTGGTGTGTCATTTTTGTCACATCGGCGGTGGATTCGATGGAAGCCAGCATCAGAAACAGCTTTGATAAGTTGGGTGATGATGTGATTTATATTGATAAATTTTCGTGGGAGGAAGACCCTGAGGCGAATTATTGGAAATGGATGCGGCGGCCTAATCCTAATTACAAGGACTATAAGGATTTAAAGAAAAAATTGAAGAGTGCGGACTATGTCTCATTCACTTCTTTCATCGGTGGAAAAACGGTTGAATACAAATCGAGTAATGTAGGGGGGGCATTCGCAATAGCGGTGACCGAGGACTATGCGGACATATTCAACTTGGAATTTGCAGATGGGCGTTTTTTTTCGGAAACGGATTATAAGTATGGTGGCAACCAAGTAATATTGGGATATAAAGTTGCGAAAGAATTGTTCGGAACGACCAATCCGGTTGGAAAAAAGGTAAAGGTATTCGGTAGGAAGTTGGTCGTCATTGGCATTATCGCCGAATCAGGTAAGGATTTGATCAATCCCTTGAATTTTGATGAGGCGATATTGATTTCTTATGAATTGGCGAAGAAGGTTACGGATGTAAAGTACAATAAGGGGCGTGGGGCTTCCATTAATGTAAAAGCGGCTGAAGGAGTGGGTCTAGATCAATTGAAGGATGAAATTACCGGGGTGCTTCGCGCATCACGCAGATTGAAGCCGAAGGTCGGAGACAATTTCGCTTTGAATACGTTGTCTATTATTTCAAATGCGCTGGATAGTGTGTTCGGAGTCCTAGGAGCGATTGGGTGGATTATCGGTTCGTTCGCCATAATAGTGGGTATATTTAGTGTTGGGAATATCATGTTTGTTTCTGTCAAGGAAAGAACCAGTATCATAGGTATAAAAAAGGCCTTGGGTGCAAAATGGTATATTATATTAATTGAATTTTTGACAGAGGCCATTATCCTTTGTTTGCTTGGAGGTGCATTGGGATTGTTGTTGGTTTGGGGTATTGCTGCGGCAGTTACGGAATTCGCTGAGTTTCCAATTTTCTTGTCTACGAAAAATATCATTATCGGTGTTGGTGTTTCGGTTTGTACGGGCGTTATTGCCGGATTGATTCCCGCTTTAATCGCTGCATTAATGGATCCGGTCAATGCTATCCGGTCATAAAACAACAATCCCCAATCATTAAAAATGGTTGGGGATTGTCTCTTCTCTTTCGAGCAATCATCGAAATCTAACCTACCTTAATCCAATACAAGATTTACCTTTTCAGCCATCACTTCATCATTGACTTTTCCGCTGATAAAGTACATGCCAGCTT
>JAHDCE010000723.1 GCA_020630045.1 Saprospiraceae bacterium
GGCAACCTGGCAATTCTTCATTGTCACCATCCGAGCTGCTCAATCCAGTCGCCCCTGTACAAGCGATCCATGTAGAAGGCGGGTCTCCTACATTTTCACCGGAGGCCATACAACGAAGCACTTGTTTTCCCGAGCAATCATTGACACCATTCGGCAAACGATAAACTAAGAAATCTAAATCGTCGGAAGGGTTCAGTGGATCGAGGATAAAAGTCAAGCTGCCTGATTGGTCGCAAACCCAAGCAAACCAAGTGGAACTACTTTCCCCTCCGATACAAGTACCGTCCGCTTCTGATGGATTGGAACCGGCACCATTAACAGATTCTACTACAAAAGAAGATTTGTCGCATAAAAACGAGCGGGTATTACAATCTTGGCCGGGTTCTACGGGCGGATTGAAATTATTGACACATAGTTTGAATGTTCCGTTGACTCCGTTCCGTCCACTGACTTGGATAAAATAGGTTTGTCCAACCGTTAATCCTCCTTGGGTGACTTCGGCTACGCCACCTCCGGTATCCGTATCGCATTTCCTAAAATCCAAGGCGTCGCATGTCCCTTCCCATAAGGTAACTTCGGGGCGGGTCAATGAACCTCCCGGATTCAGTATTGAGTTTCCTACTACTGCGACATTAACGGTGGTGGCTGTCGCTACGAAAACGAACCATACATCTTCGTTGTCCCCGATAAAACATGTACCTGTTGAGAGCGTACTTTCCGTCGCATCTACATTGGAAAATTGTCCATTGGAAGAACACCAGACGTTGGTATCCGTTATGGGTATGGCATCTAGACATTCATCATTGGCCGGTTGTGCATAGACCGTGGCTATCAAACCGAATATGATCATCGTGAGAGAAAGTATTTTTTTCATTAGTCCTGTTATTTCATCCTATTATATTCCTAAACGTATCCTACTAATAATAAGCGGTTACGGCCTAGGAACGTTGTATGGTGAATTATTAAGAAAAACCTAATTTTTTTGAAAATCCACTTCATTATCCCCCTTAAACGTAGCTAGGGCTGTGCTTTGCGGCACATGCCTCGTTGGTTCCCAAAATAACGATTCGTCTTTCATACAAAAGATTTCGTGATGACATCTATTAGACGGACATAACACCAATTGGGGTATGTTTG
>JAHDCE010000217.1:0-2979 GCA_020630045.1 Saprospiraceae bacterium
TTCGTTTTGCTAAAAGTCCCTTGGACTTTTAATCCTACGGATTTCGCACACTCATACCTTTCGCTTCTTTGAAAATGCTCAGCATAGCTACGGCTATGCCTGCGCTTTTCAAATCGCCAAAGAAAAAAATGACTTTGTCAAATTTCTTTCACTCCACTTAATTTCGAGTATAATAAATCCACTTTCCCAATTTTGGAAAATTAGAAGTATTTATGAAAAAATTTATCGCCACCTTAATGTTATGCATCGGATGCTGGTATGCTTCCCAAGCAGCATTTATTCTCGTCCCGATGGACGATTCTCAAAAAAATCATTTAAAGGCATATGGCATCGCCTACTGGGTATTAGACAAGGAAGTGGAAGCCTGGTGGCTCTTGAACTACAAGGGTGGCAGTTTCGCTTTTCAACACAATCCCGTTTTTGAAAACCTCTGTAAGACCAGAGATGTAAGTTACAAGGTAATACCAGATGCTCAATTCAGTAAAATCTTGGCTGATATCGGGGAACCGGAGGTTAACAAGGAAGCGATGAAACTGGAAAAGGCTCCAAAAATCGCAGTTTATACACCGGAGTTCAATTCTAAGGGAGAAAAAATACAGCCTTGGGATGATGCGGTTACAATGGTTTTGACCTATGCCGAAATTCCGTATGAAACGATTTATGACAAACAGGTCATCGGTGACCAATTGGCGCAGTATGATTGGCTGCACCTACACCATGAAGACTTCACCGGTCAGTATGGACGATTTTATCGGAGTTACCACACCCAACCTTGGTACCGGGAAAACCAACGTAAGATGGAAGAACTGGCCAAGGAACTCGGTTTTCAGAAGGTCAGCCAACTCAAGTTATCCGTAGTCAAAAAAATAGAGGAATACGTTGTAGGGGGCGGCTTTATGTTTGCCATGTGTTCAGCGACTGATACATATGATATTGCCTTGGCTGCAGAAGGCCTGGATATTTGCGCTAAAATGTATGACGGAGATGCAGCAGATCCTAGTGCTCAGAACAAACTGGATTTTTCAAAGACTTTCGCTTTCAAGGAATTCAAACTTATTAAAGACCCCTTGATTTATGAGTATTCAACCATCGACCATAGCAAGGGGCGTTCTGTAAAAGAAGATATGGATTATTTCAAGCTATTTGAATTTTCAGCGAAATGGGATCCGGTTCCTACCATGTTGACCCAAAATCATACAAGGACGGTCAAAGGATTTATGGGACAAACGACGGCTTTCCGCAAGGAACTGATTAAGTCTGACATCTTAATCATGGGAGAAAACAAACCGGCTCGTGAAGCGAGGTACATCCATGGTACGAAAGGAAAAGGTTTTTTCACATTTTATGGAGGACATGACCCAGAAGATTATCGACACTTCGTCAATGATCCGGAAACGGATTTGAGCTTGCACCCGAATTCACCTGGATATCGTTTGATATTGAATAATGTATTATTCCCCGCTGCGAAGAAAAAGAAAAGGAAAACATAATTTGATCCTTTCTACAAAACGCCTCGAGACATCGTCTCGGGGCGTTTTGTATTTTCCTTTGAGCAATCATTTTCCTTCGGCAATTTTTTTGCCGGTGTCCGTCAAATATTCTCCTAGGTCTTTCCAATCTACCGCTACTACCCTACCGTTACAATCCGGAGATCCCTTCAAGGAGGAAAACAAGATGATTTCCTGGTCGGAAAAATAAAAATCTTGTGTATTGGGTTCTCCTTCCGGGAATGAACATTCCGCCGGAAGGCGGTCAGTCAACAAGGTGAATAACTCCGTGCGTTTATTTTCATCGAACAACTGCCAAAATGTAACCGGCGCCAAAGATTTTGTATTGAAATTCAAGGCTTTGGTTTTGTAAATAATAACAGATGTCCCAGGAACAGCCCATTCAAAAGATTGTTCGATACTTGCATATCCGTTGTGGTTATAAGGTACGGTATAAGTTCCTTTACATACCCGCTCACCAAAAGGATCGAAGTCTTTGATAAAGGTTTTGAATTCAGAAGCATTTTCGGAAGCTCTCGCTTTCAATGACCGATTCAAGTTACCATATCCGGTGCCTTTGATTTTGGGGTATTCTATTTTAATTCGATATTTTTCTTCCTCGGAATTTTCTTCTATTGCATTTTGCGCCATGCCCAATGCACCGGTGAATTCAATATCTACCTCAGGGAGTACATCTGATGTTCCTCCTGTATTGCACCCCGTACTAAGAACGAGTAAGGCAAAGAATATCAAACAATAGCTACAAGTCTTTTTCATGGTTCTTTTTCGTTTAACAAGCATCCGGTGAATCGGGAGCCAATTCCCAGAAGGTATCCAATTTGTCTTCTTCCGGCCGATCCACACAAGGAAAATCTTTCTCGACCAATATATGAAGTCGCTCGGATTCCGCCAAGGCGATATCCGCTTCAAGTCCTACTTGGTTTGTAGTTATCCATTGTTCCGCCTCGTCTTTGGCAAGGGTTACGGCAATTCGGTTGTCCTCAAAATCGGCATTTAATATTTGATTGTTATCTAATCCTATTTTCAAAATAAAACCGAATACCACTCCGGTCGGAAAAGCTACGGACTCCTCTATCCTATTTTCCTTTTGGAGCGTTGCCAATTCGGACCTCCGGATTCTTATCCGAATACTATTTTCTGTCATTCTCAATTTCATGGAAACAAGATAGGGGGTTCCCCAAAATAAAAAAAGACCGGCACAGCATTACACTGCACCAGTCCTTACTTAACCCCCCTTAGTTCTTTTTCTGCCCCTGAGTTTAAATCAATCTAATTACACATTCAATACTAATAACCTAAAAACACTTAATTATAGGCAATTGGCATGCCTGAATGCCGGAAACCGTGCAACACAACCAACAATCTGTGACATAGCAAAAACAAAAGATAACTTATGAGCTTTGAGTTATGATGGCATTCACACTCATGTAAATATTTCAAATCCAAGGCTTGGGTGACAAAAATCGGAGAA
>JAHDCE010000217.1:2989-6940 GCA_020630045.1 Saprospiraceae bacterium
TCATTTTTATCCATTATGCATTTTGTGTTAATCAGCCTGCAATTCATGTTAGAAGCTCTAATAAGAAAACCTGAAATTTGAATCATCAAATCAATCAATGAGATGTCAGAAAATATCATTCGAATCAAATCCATCAGTCAAATGCATGAGCTGC
The DNA here is from genome assembly GCA_020630045.1 of Saprospiraceae bacterium. Taxonomy (GTDB): domain Bacteria; phylum Bacteroidota; class Bacteroidia; order Chitinophagales; family Saprospiraceae; genus JAHDCE01. The sequence continues at coordinate 3,144 of JAHDCE010000217.1, forward strand.
TTGACTTGCCGAAGCCCAAGCATCCGCTCATTTCAGTTATTGACGCTTCTAAGCTCATGGTACCTGAAATCGGAGTAAAGGTCATCCAAGATTTTTATATGGTTTCTTTGAAAGACAAAAGTTGTGGTTTGGAATATGGTCGCAATTCATTCGACTTCGAAGAGGGCGTCATGACTTTTTCTGCACCGGGTCAAGTATATACCACTACCAAACCCATTGAACAAAATGACATCCAAGGATGGATGATGGTTTTTCATCCTGACTTAATCAACAATACACATTTGGGAATGGAGATTGAAAACTTTTCATTCTTCAATTATGAGGTTTTTGAGGCATTGCATTTGTCGGAAGACGAAGAAAAAACAATCGAAAACTGTGTCTCCAATATCCAAGCTGAGTACGAACAACGAATCGACAACCATAGTCAAAGGGTCATTGTTTCAAATATTGAATTGTTATTGAATTACTCGTTACGATTTTACGAACGACAATTCAATACAAGGACGAATCAAAGTAAAGATATCGTATCCCGTTTCAATCATGAACTAAAAAATTATTTTAAATCCCAAAAGAACTTGGAAGACGGTCTGCCTTCTATCCAATATTTCGCAGGAAAAGCCAATTTGTCCAAACACTACTTTAGTGATTTAATTAAAAAAGAAAGTGGACGGACGCCCAAGGACCATATCAACGATTTTGTAGTCGAAAAAGCGAAAACATTATTACTAGGAACCCAACAATCCGTCAGCGAAATCGCTTATGATTTGGGTTTTAATTATCCACATTATTTCACCCGTTTATTCAAATCGAAAACGGGGCAAACGCCTAAAGAATTCAGAAGCGTCAACTAGTTCAGCATTTTGTGTTATTACATCTGCGAAAAGTGTAATTCAATCGCCGAAATAAAACCGACATTTGTAATGCCAATTAAAAACACCATTAAATTTTAAAATGATGAAACAGATAAATAAATCAAAACCGGTCATGGTCACCGGTGCCAATGGTTATGTAGCCAGTTGGTTGGTTAAAAAATTATTGGATGACGGTATTACCGTCCATGCCGCAGTAAGGAATCCGGATAATGAAAAGAAAATCGGCCACCTCAAAGCAGCTGCCGAAAACGCTCCGGGAGCCATCAAATTCTTCAAATCCGATTTGATGCAACCCGGTTCTTACAAGGAAGCGATGCAAGGATGTGAATTGGTTTACCATACCGCTTCTCCCTTCACGACGGATGTCAAAGATCCCCAAAAAGAACTCATCGACCCCGCAGTGAACGGGACTTCCAATGTATTGGAATCCGCCAATGAGGTCGAATCCGTCAAACGAGTGGTCGTAACAAGTAGTTGTGCCGCCATTTATACAGATGCGATTGATTCCGTGAATGCGCCCGGTGGTCAACTCACTGAGAAAATCTGGAACACGACCGCTTCTTTGAAGTACCAACCTTATTCATATTCCAAAACATTGGCGGAAAAAAAGGCTTGGGAAATCGAAGGCAAACAAAACCGTTGGGATTTGGTAACAATCAACCCTTGCTTGGTTCTAGGACCGGCACTGAACCCTCACAACACGACTTCTGAAAGTGTCAATATTTTAAAAATGCTAGGAGGTGGTGATATGAAAATGGGCGCTCCCAAAATGGGTGTCGGTATCGTGGATGTCAGAGATGTAGCAGACGCACATTACAAGGCAGGATTTGTCCCTAACGCCCATGGTCGGTATATCACCGCCGGACACAATACCGATTTCCTAGAAATGGGAACGACCTTACTTCCAAAATATGGACAGCAATTCCCCCTTCCCAAAAAAGCATTACCAAAATGGTTGCTGATGTTGGTCGGGCCGATGACCAATAAATTGTTCACCCGGAAATTTATTCGAAACAACGTAAATATTCCATGGAATGCGGACAATTCAAAAATCAAAAATGAATTGGGTATGTCTTTCCGTCCCATGCGGGAAACGATGGAGGACGCTTTCCAAGTTTTGATTGACGAAGGGATTTTGAAGGGGAAATAAGAGATTACTATCATTCGCCATTTCCCTTACGGGAAATGCACTATTTACGCTGCCGTTATCTTTCGATAACGGCAGCGTATTTTTTATTATTTTTGGATAATAAAATTCCAACACATGAAATCTCCAATTATTAGAATAGGTACGTTCTGCTTGTTCCTTGCACTCATCGCCGGATTCGTCTGTTATCAATGTGGCGTATTGGATGACAAAACAGAGCAAACGGATATCACAACAAACCCGGATACTGAACCTTCCGTCACAAATGACATCATCATACCCAGTAGCAAGTCGGCTCCCATTATCGACCGAGTAACGATTGGAGATGAAGCGGAAGAAGTACCTTTGGAATTACAATTTGAAAATAAAAAGGAAAAAATGGACTCCCAAACCCTCAAAAAAGCAGAGCGATTCCGCTTCTTGATGATGGGGTCTAAGTCCACGCTCATCGGCAACCAATACCGAGATTCATTATCCATCCTCCTCAAATCATTGGATTGATGATCATTGATTTTATCAGTTCATTGCAAGGAGCGGTCGTCAGTTTTATCTTCCTCGTATTGGTATTCGTTCCGATGGAAAAAGTATTTCCCGCGAAAGCGGAACAAAAATTCTTCCGACCATATTGGATACTGGATTTGTGTTTTTTCCTAGGGCAATATTTACTTTGGACAGTCCTCGTTATCTGGGCGCTTAGTCGCTTCGGAGATTGGTTAGACGGCATCGTTCCTGCTGATTTTCGGGCTTTGGTCGCCGCCCAACCTTGGTGGTTACAGGCGATTGAAGTCGTCATTTTGAGCGACTTCTTAATCTATTGGGGACACCGACTGCAACACCGAGTAGAGTTTTTGTGGCGTTTCCATAAGGTACACCACAGCTCTGAACATTTGGACTGGCTCGCCGCCCATCGTGAACATCCCTTGGATTCCATCTACACCATCGGTCTGATTAATCTACCGGCCTTTATCCTAGGGTTTCCACTTGAAACCATCGCCGGCCTGATTGCGTTCAGGGGAATTTGGGCGATTTATATCCACTCGAATGTACGACTTCCCCTAGGGCCGTTGCGGATGCTCATCGGCGCTCCCGAACTGCATCATTGGCACCACGACCTAGATCGGGATGCCGGCAATTATGCCAATATCTCGCCCTTGATGGATATTCTATTCGGCACCTATACCTGCCCTGACCACGAACCTGAAAAATTCGGAATCAAAGAAGCATTCCCAAAAAATTATTTGGGTCAAATGATCGTTCCTTTACTGCCTGGCAAATGGTATAAAAGGTATTCCCCGGAAGGAGAAGAACAAATAAAAAATTTGCACGAAAAGTAAACATTTGTTAACTTTAATAAATGAATGTCTTCTCACAAGCCTTAACCAAAATAGTTCAAGTACTGGATAATGAAAACATTGACTATATGCTAGTCGGAGGTTTTGCAGTCAGCTATCACAATAGGGCTCGAACAACAAATGATATCGATATAGTTCTCCAAATTTATCCACGACATATAACAAAAATCATTAAATACTTTCCGGAGTGGGAGGCCTTCGAGACAGGGTTTAAAGAAAGCGTCAAAAACCACCAATTATTTAATATTACCGATTTTGAAACTGGAATTCGTTACGACTTTATCACCTATCGAGACAGTGATTACAATTGGACTGCTTTTCAGAGACGTGAACTGGTTGACTTCCTTGAATCAAAATGCTACATATGCTCTATTGAAGATTTAATCATTTCAAAATTGAAATGGTATAACATATCACCCAGTGATA
>JAHDCE010000218.1 GCA_020630045.1 Saprospiraceae bacterium
AATTGAGAATAAAATCTCTAATTCTAGCTCTCATAAAAACAATTCGTAATAATGCCTATTTTTTATTGACTTGTTTAGAAGTAACGTGGCGTTACGATTTTCTTGTCTTTGAAATCGAAATCGTAGCCCGCCATGACTTCAAAGCTGCCTTGAGCCGGTTGACGCAGTTTAGTCAAGGTGAAATCATAAGCCAATCCCAATCTCAATCCGTTGCGGAAATTGTATGATGCCCATACATCAGCAGAATCAAAAGAACTGGTATTGCCGATAAAGCGCTCTACTGAAGAACGGAAAGATGTTCCGATCCAAAGCGTTTCATATATCAATAAGGAAAGGTCGATATCGAATTCTGTCGGTGCTCCTATATCTACGAACGGATCATCCTGATTACGTAATCCACTAAACAAACCTACCGTTTTGACCAATGCCATCGGCTTCAATACAAAATCGGGAGAACCGAGCGGAATAGCGGCACCTGCTGAGAAATAATAGTGGCGGAATGTCCTTGCCCACATGTCTGTTGTCACTTCACTACTTTCACGAAGGTCTTGTTCCAAGATATTTGGCACGCCCACCCCGAAGAAGTAGTTGCGGTGGTAGTAGTATAATCCCACTCCGAAATTGGGCAACCACAAGTTGGGCATTTCGTCCATGTCATAAGCTTCGTCATTCACTGATTCAAAAGTTAACTTGCTCCAGTCCGCTCTCCAGTTTCGGATTCCTCCTTGAAGGCCGACGGATAATTTAGATCCGTTTTTAAACGGAATTCGATAAGCGTAATTGACATTTACGGAAAACATCCGAGTTGGGCCGATGATATCATTTACGATGTTCCCTCCTAGGGCAATCCTTTCGTATTTAATCGGTGAATGAATCCAAAAAGATTGAGAATGCGGAGCCCCTTTGATTCCCCACCATTGGGTACGATGTAAAAGTCCCATTGACAAATAGTCCTTACTACCGGTATATCCGGGATTGTAAGTCAATGTATTGAACATGTACTTGGTGAACATGGGGTCTTGCTGAGCAGACAACCCCGCTTGGACGGAGAAGAACACCAATAGTAGAATTGTAATACGTTTTCCCATTTTAATTGTATTTGTTCCGGCTATAAAGTTGCCGGTAGATGTTTAGTATTTAAATAAGGATGAATAAATTTCCTAGGAGCAACCTAACCGGTGCTCCTAGGAAAATCTATTATGGATTATCTATGAATTTGTAAATATCCGGTTTGTAACGGGCTACCATCACCCAAATCGATGTAGTAGAAATAGGTACCATCCGGCAAATCCCTATCATCCCATTTTCCACCCCAATCGTTATTGTATCTTCCTTTGACTTCGTAAACTCGGTTACCCCATCTATTGAAGATACACAAGGTCACATTATCATATCCTTGGATACCATTGACAACGAAGAAGTCGTTGATTCCGTCACCATTTGGCGAGATACCTGTGTAAACCACCAAGTCTTCACAAATAATATGAACGAACACCTGTGCAGTATCACAACCATCCATATTGCATATCATGTAAGTAAACACATCATTTCCACAGAAATCTTCATCAGGAATGTAGTTGAGCGTATTGTCCGGATTTTCAAATGCAGTTCCATTTTCTGGTTGTTCGATAACAGTAATCAGTTCTAATGAACCCGGAATAGTGTCATTATTAATCACCGGAATGGTAATCGGTACATTCAAGCTCGTAGTATCATAATCATCAACCGCTACGATCGGATCGATTATATCTGTAATCGTCACCGTGATGATTGCCGTATCGCATTCCATCAAATCATTACAAAGAACGATACAAGCGGAATCCGTTCCGACTTGGATGCCATAATAAGTGACACAACCCGTCAACGGATCTACTTCAAATTCTACTTCCGTTCCGCTTTCATCCGGACAGTCGTTGAACGCATCACCAATTGTACCGAAGAATCCGATGTCTTCTGGACAAATCACTATGGTATCTCCTAGTGGAATGGTATCTACGACATCTTCCAACTGAGGCAATACGGTCACTACGAGTAATGCAGTATCACATAATCCAGCTTCAAAATCCTCACAAATGACGATACAAGCGGTATCAGTCCCCGGTACCAAACCAGTATAATCCACACAACCTGTAGTAAGGTCGATTTCGAATAGGACGTTGCCGTCACTCCCCTCAGGACAAGCATTGTAAATCGTATCTATCGTACCTGTATAACCGAAGTCAGCGGCACACACCATTTCTTCATCCGCTACGAATATCGTATCTACGATATCTTCAAGCATCGGCCCTTCAGGGATAACCGTAACGATTAGTGTTGCAGTATCACAAAGTCCGGTGGTCGTACAGATTTCCAAGCAAACGGAATCCACACCTACCTGAAGTCCGGTATAGGTAACACATCCTGTAGTGGCGTCGATTTCGAACATCACCTCACCATCCATTCCATCCGGACATACATTGGTCACCGATCCGAATTCTCCACCGAATCCGAATACATCCGGACAAACCGTCACTACATCTCCTACAAGTATCGTGTCCTGTGCATCTTCCAAAGTCGGCAGAACAGTAACGATAACATGAGTCGTATCACAAATACCGAATTCATCACAAACAACCCAACAAATGGAGTCTGTTCCGATGTCGATGCCATCATAAGAAACACAAATATCAGTCGCGGTAGTTGTAGGATTATTAAAGGTTACTTCCGTACCTGAAGCCTCCGGACAAGCGTTTATGATATTGACCAAATCAGGTGTTCCCGGCAAGGTCGGTATCGGGTAACAAATTTCATCTCCTGTATTGACATAAATCGTATCCAATACATCTAAGTTCGGCGTACAAACCACATCTACAGTAATCGTATCCCTACAATCATTCGTATTATTGATAGTAATGATTTCGTTGGTTCCGAAGGCCAAGGTGACAAGTGTTCCTTGAGCATCCAATCCACTGTTGAAACCAAGGATGGTTTCCGAACCTGTCAAGTCATGCGTCACTAACATTTCACCATAAACATTTTCAGAAACACCACCGGTAATCAACAATGAAGCTTCATCCAATATCCAGTTGGCTCCAGGATCGTTGGCATTCATGAAATCTACCAAATCCTGCATCGTATTGAAGTTCGTCGTGAACATCGTACCATTAACCGTCCATGAGTCCATGGTATAAGGGCCAACGGATCCTTGACCGAATAATGCCAAGTAACTATATGTATAAATCGTATCAAAATCACATCCTAGACCAAAGGCGGTTACATCCACACCATTTGTCGTTACAACGTAATCTCCGATTTCACTTAAAGGAATCGGCAAACAGAATTGGGCCGAACCTCCACATTCATCTGCTTGGATATACCATTGATCGGCTCCTAAATAATCTTCATTACAAGGAGGTAATACTTCTACGATGACAATCGTCGTATCACAAATACCTGCTGCATCACAATGGAAAACACAAACAGTGTCTGTCCCTAAGTATCCGGGAGCAGGAGTTACTTCTATACAATCATCTGTATTATTGACCGTTACCGTCAATGTCGTCGGGTCTTCATCACAAACACCTGCGCTAACAATCGGGTCGGTCAAATCAATGGCAACCGTGATACAATCGTTGACCGATACATCTTGCTCCGTTTGGTATCTGATGGTATCAATCGGTAATGTCGGCGGAACAATCGTAATCGTCACTACGGCATTAACACACTCTTGTGGGGTACCACTATCACATACTTCATAAGTGAACATATCCACACCAATAAAACCGGTGTTCGGCGTATATGTATAAGTACCGTCAGGATTAATCACCACCGTTCCGTTGCTCGGATTGCTAACAGGTGTAATCGTGTAAACCAAGACCGTACCTTCCGGATCACTGTCATTTGGCGACATATCACTTGTTATCGGTGTATCCATCGGAGTGGTTTCTTCATCATCCATCGCAACAGGCGGAACATTCGCATCCGTAACCGTAATAGTTACTACAGCAGTGACGCATTCTTGTGGTGTACCACTATCGCATACTTCATATGTAAACATATCCACGCCGGTGAAACCGGTGTTCGGTGTATAGGTATAAGTACCATCAGGATTAATCACCACCGTTCCGTTGCTCGGACCGCTGACAGGTGATACCGTGTAAACTAAGGTCGTGCCTTCAGGATCACTATCATTCGGTGACATATCGCTTGTTATCGGCGTATCGACAGGAGTCGTTTCCGAATCGTCCATCGCTACAGGCGGAACATTCGCATCGGTTATGGTTATGGTTACTACAGCGTTGACACACTCTTGTGGAGATCCGCTATCACATACTTCATAAGTGAACATATCTACGCCGATGAAACCGGTGTTCGGTGTATATGTATAAGTACCATCAGGGTTAATCACCACCGTTCCGTTGCTCGGGCCACTTACAGGCGTTACCGTATATACCAAGGTCGTACCTTCAGGATCACTATCATTCGGTGACATATCGCTTGTTATAGGCGTATCGACAGGAGTCGTTTCCGAATCATCCATTGCTACCGGCGGCATATTCATTGAAGGATTGACCGTAATGGTCACAACTGCGGTGACACACTCTTGTGGTGTACCACTATCACATACTTCGTAAGTGAACATATCCACACCAGTGAAACCGGTGTTCGGTGTATATGTATAAGTTCCATCAGGATTGATCACTACTGTTCCGTTACTAGGACCGCTGACAGGCGTTATGGTGTAAACCAAGGTCGTACCTTCCGGATCAGCGTCATTCGGTGTCATAATTCCTGAAACAGGAGTATTCACCGTTGTCGTGCTGAAATCATCCTCTGCTGTAGGAGGCATATTCATTAGTGGTGTCACCGTAATGGTAACTACGGCAGTCGTACACTCTTGTGGGGTTCCGCTATCACAAACTTGATAGGTAAACATATCCACTCCTACAAATCCATTATTCGGTGTATAAGTGTAAGTTCCATCAGGGTTAATCACCACAGAACCGTTACTTGGATTTGAAATAGGGAAAATGGTGTACACCAAAGTCGTACCTTCCGGGTCACTGTCATTTGGTGACATATCACCGTTTACAGGCGTATTCATTTGAGTGGTCTCAGCATCATCAACAGCTACCGGAGGAGTATTAGGACAAGCGACATTAGCCGTTACGACCAAAGTTTGACAAGTTTCTCCGGAAAGGAAAACTTCAATTACATGATTGCCGTCTTCGACACACACCGCTACTCCATTCGCGACAACGATATCATTAAGAGCTAGAACCGAAGTGGAACTCGGAACCAATAAATTATTGACATCAATATCTGTATAAGTATTTGCAGGATTACCTCCTGAAATCAATAATGCATCAGTATCTAAAACCCAGCTTCCGGTAGGATCTATCGTATTCATCCACGCGGTCAAAGCAGAAGGATCGGAGAAGGTAGTCGTATATTCCGTACCATTAACAATCCAAGAAGTCACTTCATATGGTCCCGACATTCCTTGCCCTAACAAGGTGAAGTAAGAATAGGTGAATGATGTGGAGAAGTCACACCCCGTAAAGGTTCCTCCGTACAAAGTGCCATCTACAAATACATCATAATTGATTATTTCTAAGAAAGGAATGGAAATACAAACATCTGTACAAGCATCACATCCACTTGCGTTGACGATTTGGGTATCCGGTGTACAACCATCAGGATTCACAGTAATGGTTACGACTGCTGTAGTACACTCTACCGGTGTTCCGTTATCACAGACCTCATAAGTAAATTGATCTGTTCCGGTAAATCCGGAATTAGGAGTATATGTATATGTTCCATCAGGATTGATCACTACCGTTCCATTACTAGGATCCGAAACCGGCGTCACTGTATAAGTCAAATCGTCGCCATCAGGGTCGCTGTCATTTGGTGACATGTCTCCGGATACGGGTGTATTCTCAGGTGTGGTTTCAGAATCGTTTACTGCTATCGGAGGATTATTGGACACCACAGGCGAAACCACAATCGTAACTGTGGCAGTGGTACATTGCGGAGGCATTGCGTCATCACATACTTCATACGTGAAAACATCCGTTCCCGTAAAACCGGGGTTAGGAGTATATGTGTAAGTTCCATCAGGATTGATGACTACACTTCCATTGCTAGGATCGGAAATCGGTGTCAATGTATATGTCAAATCATCACCATCCGGATCGCTGTCATTCGGTGACATATCTCCTGATACCGGTGTATTTTCTGTAGTAGAATTAAAGTCATCATCCGCCTCAGGCGCAGAATTAGTACATGCAACTGTTGCCGTAACCACTAATTCAGCACAAGTTTCTCCAGAAGGAATCACTTCTATGGTATGTGTTCCTGAAGGAACGCAAACCGTAGCTCCATCGGCGGCAACAAATGTATTCAACGCTACAACTGATGTCGAACTGGCTACTGCCAAATTATTGACCAATATATCCGTATAAGTTTTTGCAGGATCACCACCGGTTATCAACAAGGCCATTTCATCCAACACCCAGTTTCCGGTAGGATCTATGGTATTCATCCAAGCAGTCAATTCCGTAGGATTATTTACAATTGTCGTATAGTCCGTACCATCCACTGTCCATGAAGTCACTTCATATGGCCCGGCATCTCCTTGTCCCAGGAGGGTAAAATAGGAATAAGTTCTTCTTGTTACAAAATCACAACCGGATATGGTTCCCGTATATGTGACTCCATCAAGTAGCACATCATAATTCATGATTTCTACAAAAGGAATACCAATACATACATCTGTACAAGCATCACATCCTTCCCCACTCGCATTTTCCGTCATTGGAGAACACCCTGTTACTGTGATTGTCACGGTGGCGGTCGTACATTCTACCGGACTGCCGTCATCACATACTTCATACGTGAACATATCCGTTCCTGAAAAACCGG
>JAHDCE010000219.1:0-3841 GCA_020630045.1 Saprospiraceae bacterium
TAATACTTTTAGCTGATGGATGATTTTTCACACAAGTTCTTAAATTTGCGACAATCGCAAGAGTCCGACCACTAAAAAACAATCTATTTACGTCTTCGTTTACTAGCAAGTTACCATGAAAGAAAAAAGAAGGTTTGAAAAATTGATGGTCGCCAACCGCGGTGAAATCGCCATCCGGGTACTTCGTGCCGCATCCGAACTAGGTCTAACTACAGTCGCCATCTACACATTTGAAGACAGGTATTCCCTGCACCGATACAAAGCGGATGAGGCATACCAAATCGGAAAAGATGACGAACCGCTCAAACCCTATTTGGACATCGAAGAAATCATCCGGGTCGCTAAAAAAAATAAAGTCGAAGCCATCCATCCCGGGTATGGTTTCCTTTCGGAAAATGTCAATTTCGCCAGAAGATGCCGGGAAGAAGGAATCATTTTCGTTGGGCCGGCTCCCGAATCCATGGAGCGACTGGGAGATAAAGTCCGGGCCAAAGAACTCGCCCGTTCTATCGACGTACCGCTGATTGAAGACAGCAAAAAGAAACTCACCACATTTGCCATAGCGAAAAAAGAAGCCAACCGCATCGGCTATCCGGTAATGGTAAAAGCCGCAGCCGGTGGCGGAGGGAGAGGGATGCGTGTCGTCCATTCTGATGAAGAACTCAAAAAATCTTTTACAGAAGCCAAACGGGAAGCCAAAGTAGCCTTTGGAGACGATACCGTTTTCCTAGAAAAATACATAGCCAACCCCAAGCACATCGAAGTGCAGATTCTAGCAGATAATCATGGTAATATCGTTCACTTGTTTGAGCGGGATTGTTCGGTACAGCGGCGATTCCAAAAAGTGGTAGAAGTCGCTCCTGCGATTACTTTGTCCACTTCGCTTAAAGAAAAACTATACGATTATTCTATTCGTATTGCCAAGGAGGCCAATTATTCCAATGCCGGAACAGTAGAGTTCTTAGTAGAAGACAATGATATATATTTTATTGAAGTCAATCCTAGAATACAAGTAGAACATACCATCACTGAGGAGATTACCGGTATCGATATCGTCCGGACCCAAATCCTCATCGCGATGAATTATCCATTGACGCATCCGACCATTTACATCAGGAGCCAAATGGATATCCAGTGTACCGGTCACGCTATCCAATGCCGTATCACGACTGAAGATCCGACCAATAACTTCAAACCGGATTATGGTGCTATCGTCGCTTATCGGAGCGCCAATGGTTTCGGTATCCGCTTGGATGCGGGAAGCGCTTATACGGGGTCGATCATATCTCCGTTTTTCGATAGTATGTTGGTAAAAGTCACCGCTAGGGGAAGAACACAAAAAGGAGCGGCTGAAAGGCTGACCCGTGCCTTATCGGAATTCCGTATTCGCGGAGTGAAAACCAATATCGGTTTTCTCAGCAACTTATTGGCCAATGAAGAGTTCCAGCAAGGAAAATGTACAGTCAATTTCATCAAGGAGAATCCGGATGTATTGGCAATGCCCCGATACCGGGATAGAGGGACGAAATTGCTTCGATACTTGGCGGAAGTTGGTGTCAATGGACATCCCGACGTAAAGGCGGTGGATCCAAATATCAAATTCCAATTTCCGACTTTGCCGGACTTCAATGCGGGAGAACCTTATCCAAGAGGATCAAAAACCTTATATGAAGAGCTAGGCCGAGATCGATTTATGGATTGGCTCAAAAAATCGAAACCGATTCATTATACCGATACGACATTTCGTGATGCACACCAATCATTGTTGGCGACCAGAGTCCGTACACACGATATGTTGCGGGTCGCCGAAGCTTACGCCCGACAATGTAATGATGTCTTCTCGATGGAAGTTTGGGGTGGGGCGACATTCGACGTATGTCTCCGATTCCTCAAAGAAGACCCTTGGACACGACTTCGCTTGTTGCGAGAGGCGATGCCCAATATGTTACTCCAAATGTTACTTCGTGGTTCCAATGCGGTCGGCTACGCTGCTTATCCCGATAACTTGATTGAAGAATTCATCGTCAAGACTTGGGAGACAGGTGTGGATATTTTCCGTATTTTCGATTCACTCAACTGGGTTGAAGCGATGAAGGTCAGTATCCGTACCGTACGTGAGCGGACAAATGGTATCGCGGAGGCTTGCTTGTGTTATTCCGGTGACATCACCAATCCCGAAAAGACCAAATTCAACCTTCAATACTACTTGGACTTGGCTCGTCAATTGGAGGACGAAGGCGCCCACATGCTCGCTATCAAAGACATGGCGGGACTGCTTAAACCCCAAGCGGCGGAGTTACTTATTACCGAGTTAAAGAAAGTCGTAGACCTGCCGATTCACTTACATACACATGATACTTCTTCCTTGCAAGTCGCCACTTATCTCAAGTCGGTCGATGCTGGGGTAGATGTTATTGATGTGGCGTTAAGCTCCATGTCCGGTTTGACCTCACAGCCCAATTTCAATTCATTGGTAGCGATGATGAAGGGGCATGAACGGGAAAATAGATTGAATGATAAAGCCCTGAACGCACATTCCAATTATTGGGAAACCGTAAGGAAATATTATTATCCGTTCGAAACGGAATTGAAGGCCGGAACCGCCGAGGTGTACGAGCATGAAATTCCGGGAGGACAATATTCTAATCTACGCCCACAAGCTCGTGGTCTAGGGTTGGAAGACAAGTTCGATTTAATCAAACAAAACTATAAATCGGCGAATGAACTATTCGGCGATGTCATTAAAGTGACACCATCTTCCAAAGTAGTGGGAGACATGGCGATGTTCATGACATCGAATGGTTATTCCAAGGACGATATCGTCGAGAAAGGCGATACGATTTCATTCCCGGATAGTGTCAAAGCGTTTTTCCGTGGTGATTTGGGACAACCACATGGCGGGTTCCCCAAGAAGCTCCAAAAGATGGTGCTGAAAGGCGAAAAACCCTATAAGGATCGTCCCAATGCCCACTTGGAACCGGTGGATATAGAGAAAGAGTTCAAGGATTTTTTGATGGAGTTCGACTATTGTAATTTTACGGATTTCCTATCCTTCAAATTGTACCCGAAAGTATTCCGTGATTATTATGACCATTATAGGAATTATGCCGAGGTACGGACGCTTCCCACACCGGCTTTCTTTTTCGGCTTGAAGCCGAATGAAGAAATATTGGTGACCATTGACAACGGAAAGAGTTTGCTCATCAAATTTCTCAATATCTCCGCACCGAATGAGGAAGGAATCCGCACCGTATTTTTCAAACTCAACGGACAAACACGTTCGGTGGATGTAGAAGACAAGACACTGGCGACGGAAAAAGTCCTACACCTCAAAGCGGAAAAGGAAACGGATATCGGTGCGCCACTACAAGGAAGCCTTTCCAAAATATTGGTTAAAGAAGGAGACAAGGTTGACATTAATACACCACTGTTTATCATTGAGGCGATGAAGATGGAAAGTACCATTACTTCGCCCTTGAAAGGAACGGTCAAGAAAGTCCATCTCAAAGAAAAAACAATGGTGGAACAAGATGATTTAGTGGTTGAACTCGCCTAAGGCTATCTTCGTTATTAAACAATCGAGGCTATCGGTGACGATATGCCAAAGTAAGCCGATGCCTATTAGCCGTATTTTATTATTTTTAAAAAATAATAAGGCGGCATAACAAGGTATGGCATAGTAAGAATGCAACGGATGAAAGCCGACACTGCACCGTGTAGGGTCAAAAATAGGATCTGCTAGTAAATGGTCGAGGTCGATGACCATCGTTCCTAGGAGAATCAAATAATTGACCAGCCATTTTTCTTTATCGAACCAATACGCAATGGCGATGATGACGAT
>JAHDCE010000219.1:3941-6905 GCA_020630045.1 Saprospiraceae bacterium
TGTTTTATATCGTTTCTTCTCCCAAGTTTCAAATTGTTTTTCATTTAATGATGGATAAGAAAAAAATGAAGCCCGAAAACGTTGGCCGAAAAGTATTTAATCAATTTTCACTTAAGAATTAGTAAGCCGTTGTAGTGGAGCAGTAATGTGTAAAATGCCAGTCGATAGCATGTATTACTTTTGGATGCCCGTTTCAATTCACAATCAAAACAAATACGAATGGCCATCAATAAACCTTCCAAAAAGAAAATTACATTCCCCAGCAATCCCATGTTGGATGAATATTTGGAAATGTATGGCAGGAAAGTAAATTTGCCATTAGACTACGATGATTTATTGCGGTTTGACAATGCCATTCCTTTGTATGATCAACAAGGAGAAGATACCCTATGGAAAACAGTACTGTATCCGCCCTCGGATATGGACGAATTAAATCGTGGATTGAAGTTCATTTATTCTTTATTAAAAACCGATGGAGACATATACGCGCACGAGCATTTGACCGTCGCCAGGGTTGACTTTTGTACGTTCGGAAATTCGAAGCCTTTCCGTATCCGTATCATCAATAAACTCAATGATAATTATGATCACTTTTATGTCAAACGAACGGATGCGTCACGTATTTTCGGATTGGAATTAGAACATATATTATCCCCGGATTTTATTCAGTTTTTTGTGGATGGTGAAACCTTGGTCGAAGAACATATCGCCGGTATCCCCGGCGATGATTTTATTAAATACAATTTGGATGATACCGAATTCAATCAAATACGAATCGCCAAGGAGTTCGTCAAATTCAACGAACGTTGTTTCGTGCGTTTACTAGGAGATATGCGTTCCTATAATTTCGTAGTAGATATTACGCCGGATATAGATGGTATTCAATATCGACTGCGAGCCATCGACTTCGATCAACAATGTTATGAAGGAAGGAAAAGCTTTTATTTGCCTCAATATTTTAAAGAGAATAATCCAATCGTATATTTAGGTATCAAGCACATGTCGGCTCGTACCGTAATGCAATATCAAATGGAGGAACGCAGTTTGATCGCTATGCGTGTACGGTCTACGATGGAGCGGACGCGACAGGTATTAGGCTTGATGCAGCAAACCCAATTATCGACGCCCAAGAAAGTAAAACAATTGCGAAAAGAATTGTCAAGGCATCATAAAAATGATGCTTTCCTTTCTTGTGAAAATATGGGGCAAATCGTATTGGAAAATATTGAATTGTTATTAAATAAAGGCTTTACGCAAAGTATTGTATTGACTTAAGACAGCTTCTTGTATTTAGGAGAAGTAACTTATCAAACCAAATAAAACCAACATTATGAAACCAATACAAATTGTATTTTTTCTAGCATTTTTTTTCTTGTACGCATGTAATACAAACACACAAGAAGAACCGATTACAGATACTCCGATTGAAGACACTCCCGTTCAAGAAGAACCGATCGAAAAATCCATTACGTTCAAGAGTACGAGTTCGAGTAGTACAGGAGACCGTGAAATCAATCGAATCGTCATTAGTAAATCCGGAAAGTACCTAGGATGGGCGACTTACAAAATCGCACAAATCGTAAAGCTGGAAGGTGGAGAACCGATTTCTTCTTTGAAAGGTCATAGTGGTACTGTTCAAAGTATCGACATCAGTCCCGATGATAAATATGTTGCGACCGGTGGATATGACGGAACCCTCCGTTTGTGGGAATTGGAAACCGGTAAATTGGTGAAAACCTTAGCGAAAAAACAAGAGTATGTCGAATCGGTGGCATTCAGTCCCGACGGTAAATTTTTGGCGAGTGGAGGAATGAATAAAAAAATCAAAATCTGGAATTTGGAAACGCTGAAAATGGAAAAGGAATTCTTCGGTCATGACGAATGGGTGACCTCCATTGCGTATAGTCCGGATGGTAGCATGCTAGCGAGTTACGCACCTCAAGAAAAAATCAAAATCTGGGACACCGCGACCGGAAAAATGAAAACTGAAATTTTTGGTACGAGTAAGTTGCCTGAAGGAGCGGGTGAAGCGATTTCCTTCCATCCTTCTGGTGGTTACCTGATCGGAATCGCAACCGATAATCAAATCAAAATTTGGGATGTCCATTCCGGAAAGGTCAATGATACCTTCCAAGCGGAAACCGGCGTTACGTCCGTGTCTTGTAGCCCGGATGGAAAATATATCGTCGCCGGACAAACGGACAGCAACGTTACATTGTGGGATATCGCTAATGGAAAAATGCAAACCTTAGGTCGACACGATAAGGGACAAACATGTACTTGGATCAATTCGGTAGATTATTCCACGGATGGTGAATACATCGTTTCCGGCGGATGTGATACCTTTGCGAAGATTTGGGAATTACAAGAGTAAAAGATTACAATGGGATTCATAGAAAACAAGAAGGAAATCATTGATAACTTGGTGGAGTTATTGCGTCATGTTTACGAAATCGACCACCTCAAAAAAGTCGATTCCCGCAAGGACAAGAAGTTCGTACAAGAAGTCCTTCGGGATCTCAGGAACATCACCTATAAATTGGCAATAGCCGATCACGTCATCAGTCCCGGAGAGGTCAATATAATGATAGCGGTAGTAGGGCGTGCCCTCTATGGTGAGGAACGACCCAATCCCAAAATCGCCCAGCGTATCCGTTCGGAATTCAAAGGTCTTGATGATAACAGCCTTGAAATTGAAAGCCCGATTTATAGTGTCGAGCAAGCCAAAAAGTTCGATGCGGAAAACGAATCCGATTATGCGTCGAAACTCCGTGATGCCATAGATAAATATGCGCAAGCTGTCGTCGATTCTGACGGCTTCATGTCAGCCAATGAATATTCTCGTATAGAGGCGTTCCGTCTTTGGTTGTATGATTGATATTGTTCGTCCGGAAGCGATGATTTGTCCCAAATAAAAAACAGGCTGTTCCTATATTTGGAACAGCCTGTTTTGTTTAGAATAAA
>JAHDCE010000220.1 GCA_020630045.1 Saprospiraceae bacterium
CTACGTTTAAGGGGAATAACGAAGTGGATTTCCAAAATAACGGTTTGGCTATACTTAATTTTTCGTGATAACATCTATTATACCCGCGATTTGTTATGAAAGTACTCAGCCGATTCATGCTGAAAAAGCCTTCCGGTTAGGAGGTGATGTATATCTCGCTACTGTGATGGAACATCATGAAGGGCTAGAGGCTTCAAGACGTTATTATTCCGACCTTGCTAGGAAGTATCATGTACCCGTACTCATGTGCAATGGCATCGGTCCGAGTGGTAGCTTTGTCAGTGCCGGCGGGAGTGGTGTTTGGGACGAAACAGGGACATTGAAAGGTGCTTTGCCCGAAGGAGAAGAGGGTTTGTTGATATATGACTTGGAAAGTAAAGACGTCACTTTCGGTTAAATGTCGTTATAAGGATAGAAACTCGAGTGAAATGAAATATTCCCTTTCCATCTTGTTCTTATTCGTATGGGTATGCCTGAACGCCCAAACTGTTGCTATCCAACATTCCAAATTGCAATATGTCTATCCCTATATAGGAAACCACATGACCATCATTGCGGAAAATGTTCCTTGTGATTCCTTGCATATCACATCGGATAACGGAGTCGTAAAGAGAGATTCTTATTCTGATAATCCATGCACATACGTCATCGCTCCACGAAAAATGATGGATGTGAACCTAAAGCTATTCCGGATTTCCGGAAAGGACACAATAGCAATCGGTGAACGTCGATTGCGGACACGCCCTTGGCGAGAACAAGAAGCCCGATTCGGACGAATCAGGAACGGTTCGATGAGTTTGGGAGAATTCAAAGCTACTAAGGGCGTCGTCGTCCCGATTTTGAATATGGACATTTCAGGAACGCTCAAGGTGTTGGATTACGAAATTCTCGTTGTCCGAAAGGAGGAATTGGTGTTGGAATTAAAGAATGAAGGCGGCCGTTTGTTGGAAGAAAATCAAAAGGCATTAGAAATAGTGCGAGAAGGCGATTTAATCATAATCGACCATATCCGGATAGTATTTACCCGAGATGAGGACGAACGTCCGACTAGGTTGGCTTCTTTGAAATTCACGATACGGAAAACGTATCGAAAGGAACCAAAGGGAAATTAGCAGGGACGGCTCTACGCGCCCCTGCCGTGAGCTCCTATCGCTCAAAACCGTACATGAATCCATCTGCCCCCGATGCGTTGGAAAAGCTATTTCCGTCAAGGGTCATTTCTTCGTCGATAAACTGGATTTCGCCCACTTCATCACCATCTATTACAAGGAATTCTTTTTCATCTACCGAAATAATGGAGTAGTCGTAATTACCGGGAGAAAAGCCATAACCGGTAGGTATTAATTCGGTGATATGCAGATTGACCTGGCTTTCGCCGAATGTCCAGATATAAGCACCTTTTTCGATAGGGTCATTGATGCCGGCGAATCCGCCGGATACGTTTGTCATGCTCCATTCCCCTAGGATTTCATGTTCATCTGTAGGGGGCAAAACGTCTTCATCTTTGCAACTGATAAAGCAAAGTGATAAGGCGAATAGCAACAAGGGGAATACGGGAATAAAATTTTTCATGGTACTAGGTTTTTAATCATGAGAGAATAGGAAAACTCATATTTGAGCTTGATTCAAAACCTAGGACGGGGTGTGGAAGTGAAAAGGTTGGGTCTAGTCGATTATTTAGGCAACTCCAAGCGGACTTTTTCTATTCGTCTCGGATTGGACTTCTCAACAGTAAAGGTGTAATTCTTAAATTTCATCTTTTTCCCTTTAGGAGGGAAGGCTCCTGCCATTTCTAAGACGATACCGGCAATAGTGTCCGTATTGCCCCTGACCTCATCAAAAATACCCAAATCTACATCCAGCAGTTTTGAAATATCATTGAGCATGGTCTTGCCCTCGAAGATATAAGTGTAATTATTGATTTTGGTGAACTCTATTTCCCGTTCAACATCGGATTCATCGCGGATTTCTCCGATGACCTCCTCTACGACATCTTCAAGGGTGATAATACCGGAAGTTCCACCAAATTCATCGACCACTATGGCCATGTGTTGGCGACGGTCTTGAAAATCGGCCAACATTTCTTTTATCTTTTTGGATTCCGGTACGAACATGATATCCGTCCGAATCAATTCTTGCCATTCGAAGTGATTGCCCTTGTCCAAATGTTGGAGTAAATCTTTGACATATAAAACGCCGGTCACGTTATCGAATTCCTCATCGAATACCGGAAGCCTAGAGAACCCCATTTTTCGGGTTTGCTTGACCAAGTCTTTGAACTCCATGTCGAAATTGATGGCCTGCACATCCACCCTTGCCTTCATGATTTGTTTGACCGCGATATTATTGAATTTGACAATTGAACGAAGTATGTCCGCTTCGCGTTCGGTGCCTTGTTCACTGCTGAGTGTGAGGCCGATGGCTTGGTCGATTTCGTCCGCGGTTCTTTTTCGTCCCGATCGCGTAGCTAGCCTTTTTTCAATGAGGGTGCTGCTGCGTACCAGCAAATAACTCAATGGATAAAAAACACGCCGGAACAACTTAAGCGGTCTAGACATGAATTTCGCCAGTTTGAGGTTGTGGATTTTTGCATACACCTTCGGAGAAACTTCTCCGAACAACACCAACAGGAAGGTGACCAGCACGACATTAAACAAAACGTCAATCGTACCGACAACGGAAGACGTTAGGAATGGTCCTACCGTTTCTCCTTGGAACCATGCACCGATCACTTGTCGGGAAATGATTTTTCCCAACACGAAGTTCGAAAGGATAATGATGAAAATGTTGATGAAATTGTTGGTGATCAGGATAGTCGCCAACAAGTAGGCAGGACGTTCCATCAAGTCGATGACACGTTGTCCGGCCGGTGAATTTCCGTTTTCTTTTTTCAGACCGTCAAGGTCATTGACGGTCAAAGAAAAAAAAGCGACTTCGGAACCCGACACCAAGGCAGAACATATCAATAAAAAGGCAATACCCACCAAGGAGACGATGACGTCTGTGGTGAATATCGCGAGTATGGTCGGCTCGGTGAAAAGTGGCAGAAGGAATTGCGATAATTCCGGTTCGGGCTCCAAGTTGCGAGGTTTGGTTTACAATAAATTAGAAAGGCAAATCATCATCTGCCTGTGGTGGTGCGTCTGCAACGGGCGCCGAACTCTTTTCAGCACCTTTGTAAGTGTTGCTCGGTTCGTCATTCGCTGCGGGGAAGCTGGAGTTTGAATTGTCACGCTTTTCCAAGATACGTAGTGTATTGGCGACGACTTCAGTAGAATATCTCTCGATATTGTCCTTGTCCGTCCATTTGCGTGTACTCAATTTTCCTTCCAAATAAACCATCATCCCTTTTTTGAGTTGACGTTCGGCACGTTCAGCTAATGCTCTCCAAGCAATGACCGTGTGCCATTCGGTTTGTGTTTGCCATTCACCGGCTTTGTCCTTGTAGGATTCGTTGGTGGCGACAGAAAAACGGGCGACCGCTGCACCATTCTCTAATCTTCTTACTTCAGGGTCTTTGCCCAAGTTCCCGATAAGGGTCACTTTGTTTACCATAATAATTACTAATTTTAATGATTCAATACTGGGTTTTGAAATAGGAGTCTCTTCTCCTAGAATAAATATAACGAATTATCATTGAGATAACAATCTATGATTTTCGGAAATGCGAAATTACGGATTTCCGACCGTTCAATTTCCTTTCCTTCATTTTCCGGAAGGAAAAAATGATCGGAAACTTCCACTTCATAAAATCTAGCCCATATTGTCCGATGCGTCAACTCCTGTTTAAATGGTTTGGAACATCGGACAAGCCGAAGGCCGGAGTAGCCCGTTTTCGATTCGATGAAGGCGATATCCAACACTTCCGGTAGCTTTCCGTCCGGTGTCGTTTCAAGGAGGGGCGTTTCATATAAGTTCCGCCAAATATCATTTGTTACCCGTTTGCGGATAAAAACTTTTTCATTTTTATTTAAAAATAAATAATGGAAGTGGCGGGTTTTCTTTTTTAATTTCTTGGATTTGACCGGAAGGTCATAAACATTTTCATTGGCGATAGCATAGCATGATTCCCGTAAGGGACAAGTATTGCATAGTGCCGCCTTGGGCTTGCAAACGGTCGCTCCGAAATCCATGATCGCTTGATTGTAAATTCCCGGTTTTTTGGGGTTGAGTAAATCGTCAGCTAGTTGGGCGAATCGCTTTTTCCCCGAAGTCGTATCGGTCGGTTCGTCAATGCCGAAATATCGGGCCAGTACCCGGTATACATTACCATCCACCACCGCATGCGGTAAATTGAATGCAAAGGATGAGATGGCCGCCGCCGTATAAGGCCCTACTCCTTTCAAGGCGAGAATGTCCTTGTAAGTATCTGGAAATTCGCCGTTCAGCTCCTTGGAAATATGCTTGGCGGCAGTGTGCAAGTTTCTAGCGCGTGAGTAGTATCCGAGTCCTTCCCAATGCTTCATCAATTCGTCTTCGGGGGCATCGGCCAAATCGTGAACCGTAGGATAGTGCTCCTTGAATTTGATGTAATAGTCCCGTCCTTGTTCTACCCGAGTTTGTTGAAGGATAATTTCGGATAACCAAATGAAGTAAGGGTTGTCTTCCCCTTTCCACGGAAGTGGTCTTGCCTTGGGGTCATACCAATCCAATAGGGTTTTGGTGAACAACCGATGGTTTTCAGGCATGTTTTATTCTTGAACGGGGAGAATGGAGTCCATCACCTTTTCTATGATGCCTAATTTCTTCGAAATTTCCGAAACCGGATTCTCCTGCATGGTTTTGTTGAATTCAACGGCATAGGTTAACAATACCATTGCTAGGCAATCTTGTTTGTCCTTGCCAGAATAAGTTGTTTGGAAGTCGTTGACCTGGTCATTCAGGTCTTTGGCGATTTGACGGATTTGTTCCTCTTGGCTCACTTCGATTTTAAGCGGGTAGGGGCGTCCTGCAATCGTAACCGTTATATTTTTCTGGCTCATTCCTTTTGTGCTTTTTGTTCCTGCGTTTTCAAATCGTCCATATACTTGTCCATGGACTCGAAGCAAGTTTTCATTTTTTCATGAATGATTTTTAATTCAAAAGGGACTAGGACTTTACCGTTATTACGTTCGGCTTCCGCCAATTGGTCTTGGAGCTTGTCCACGACTTCCGCCGCTTTACGCAATCGCTCACGCAAATCCCGGTTTTCGGAAATGAGTTTTTCATTTTGCTTTTTGTAACGGCCGGCCAGTGTTTTCACCTGCCGGATTTTTCCGTCCAAAACCGCTATTTTTTCTAGGATGGTCATGGCGAATTATTTTCTGATTTCGGCACCTAAATCCCTTTCGCAAGAAGCGATGATCTTAGACATGATCTTGTCGATTTCCTTTACGCTAAGGGTTTTGGTCTTGTCTTCGAACAACATGGAAACCGCATAAGATTTTTTGTCGTCGCCCAATCGCTCGGCATCTTCATATACATCAAACAGATTGACTTCGCGGATTATTTTCTTGCCGGCCTTTCGAGCGATTTTTTCAATATCTTCGAATTTGACGCTCTTGTTGATCAACAAGGCCAAGTCACGACGCATACCGGGAAACTTATTGATTTCCTCAAAATCAATTTTGTGTTTGCGCATCGCCTTGAGTAAAATGCTCCAGTCGAAGTCCGCAAAAAATACGGGTTGTTTGATGTCCATCGCCGAAACGAAATTGCCATTCACGCGACCGAACTCCACGATGGTTGCCGGTCCTCTATGGTATTTGACACCAAAAGTGAAATCGTCACGTTCGGATGAAGAGACTTGGTAGCCGGACATGCCGATGCGTGCTAGAAGGTTGTCAACATAAGACTTGAGGGTGTAGAAAGACATGGGTGTCCTTTTCGGTGCCAACCAGCTTTCCCCTTGACCGAAACCGGTCAGGAATAAAGACAAGTGTTGTTTTTCTTTATACGCTTCGCCGTCTTTGAGATAAGTCCTTCCGAACTCGAATAAACGGAGGTCGGTGGCTTTCCTGTTTTGATTGTGAAGGATGACTTCAAGCCCTGAAAACAACATACTCGGACGCATGACATCCAAGTGCATGTTGGAGGTGTTGTTGATGTAGATCAATGTCTTGTCATCAACAGGCATGATGTCTTTGAAATACCTTGACTGTGTGATGGAAACGGCCATTATTTCGTGGAAACCCTGACCGGCTAGCAAATCGCCCGCCATGTTCCTCGCCTTGAACGGATCGGGGTTTTCCCCGAATGTCATGGCGCTTCGGATTTGAGTCGGAATCGGTACTTGATTCAACCCGTAAATACGAATGATTTCTTCGATGACATCCGCTTCGCGAGTGACATCAACCTTGTTGGTCGGTACGAGTACAGTGAAACTTTCGCCGTTCGGATGAATGACATCCATTTCCATCGCTTCTAGGATACGGTGGATTTCCTCCTTGGAAATTTCGGTTCCGATTAAGCGACTGACATGGTCGTATTTGACTACGATTTTTTGCCCGAGAATCGGTTCCGGATAAATGTCTATGATGTCGGAGGCGATTTGGCCGCCGGCATATTCTTTTATGAGTAATGCGGCACGCATCAGGGCGTATCCACAAATAGAAGGGTCGCTTCCTTTTTCGAACACTTTGGCCGCGTCGGTTCTGAGCAAATGCCTAGTGCCTGAACGCCTTACGGTACGAGCGCCGAAATGAGCGGATTCCAAGAAGATGTTCTTGGTGTTTTCGGTTACGCCGGATTCTTTTCCGCCATAAACTCCTGCAATACACATGGGCGAGGCGTCTCCGTCGCAAATCATCAAATCTTCTGCGGAAAGCTTCTTTTCTTCTCCGTCTAAGGTGATGAATGGTGTGCCTTCCGGCAAATTTTTGACGATTACTTTTTGACCTTTGATTTTGTCATAATC
>JAHDCE010000221.1 GCA_020630045.1 Saprospiraceae bacterium
AAAACAAATTACTGGATTACAAACACTATTTGCTATGAGAATCTTTCAAGCATGGGCTATGCTATGCATGTTGCTATTTTGCCTTTCGGCAAATGCACAAAAACAAAAATTCCGATCTTATTCGCTCAGTGAACAAGTCAGTCCTAATCAAATCATCAAATCCTATACCAAGGATGGATTTGTTCCGACAGCGGTTTCATTTCGAGAAGACCGGTTCGGAAATATTCACATCAAAAATCTCTATAAGAAAAATGGGGTATTATTAGAAGGATGTGATTTGAACATCCATATTCATCCATCCGGTTATGTTTATTTGGTCAATGGAACTGAACTATCCGGAAATACCCGTCATCTCGGTTCAACCGAATCCATTTCCGCCGTAAGGCGATCCATCCATGAACTGGGACATGGACATGGAATCGAACTTTTCGATTTGGGTTCAAAAAAATTCATTCCCTTCCTAGGGAACGAAAGCATATCCGAACTGGGACAAGTTTGTTATTTTTCTCCTGATTTATCAGGGAATCTAAATGGTGTGAAACGAGGCGTAAAAATCATCCACAAGCATGATGATCATCCTGAACCTGTACAAGCGATATTAGATATTAGTTCGGGCGAAATCCTTCACACCAATGCTCATTTTCATCATTTTGATGTTGACGTTTCCGTAAATACCTACCACTATGGCCCTCATCCGGTTACGGTAAATGATGACGGAACCGGAACTCTTTCCTTGATTGATAACGGTAGAGGAATAGAAACGTATCTCGTCCAAAGTACGGGAGCCATCGTTCCGGAGTCCACTGACTTAAGTGACCCTTTTTCAGAACTTACGGGTTTTGAGCGGGGTGTTTTGGATGTCCATCATTGTGTAAGTGTTTCCCATGATTATTTTTCACAAAATTTCGGATGGTCAGGGTTCGGAGGAACCGGCGGTGGCATTCTACGTTGTTATTATGAAACCGGTGTGGACAATGCCTATTACGACCCGGCAAACAATATTTTGGTTTTTGGAGACGCACAAGACGGATCACCACCATTCAGCCAACCGGTTGTCTCTTACGATATCGCCGGACATGAATATGCTCATGGTATTATCGGTGCTACGGCCAATCTATTTTACAGTGGAGAGTCCGGTGCTATCAATGAATCATATGCGGACATCTTGGGAGTGGCGGTTGAACGCTTTGCCGGAGATTTTAACTGGACTATCGGCGAAACGGTTGAACCGGGTGGAATAAGATCTTTTTCGGATCCTCAAGCATTCGGTCAGCCATCTTGTTATTTAGGTGATTATTATTTCAATACGGGTGGAGGCTCTCCTACGGATAACTTCGGTGTTCATACCAACAGTGGTATCATGAACCATTGGTTCTATTTGGTCGTCGAAGGTGGTTCAGGGGTAGGGTGTGCAGAATTGACTCCTTACAGTTATAATGTCGAAACAGCTATTGATCTAGCTCTGGGTTCTTCTTTTTCGAATTCATTCGACTTGATGCTAGATTTGCTTTTTTATGCGCTCACCAATGGATATGTCGGATTGAATACAGAATATCCGGATATGTTGGAAGCCACAGATAAAGCAGCCGAAGACTTAGGGTATTCTTGTGCGTTCAGAAATAATCTTAGGGAAGCTTGGGCTGCTGTTGGAGTAGGAGATGGGCCGATTGTTCCTTGTCCATTGAATGTAAATTTATTGGCTGACATCCCTTCCACTCCTTGTGTTGGGTCTGAAATCGAATTTTCGGTCACTCCCGACAACGAGTCTACTTACAATTATGAATGGAACTTTGGAGATGGCACTATACTTCCTTCGGGTACGGCACAAGAAGCCCATACATATACACAAGCGGGAACTTATACGGTGATTGTAACGCTAGAAGACAATTCCATAACCCCATCG
Source organism: Saprospiraceae bacterium (assembly GCA_020630045.1). Classification (GTDB taxonomy): domain Bacteria; phylum Bacteroidota; class Bacteroidia; order Chitinophagales; family Saprospiraceae; genus JAHDCE01. The sequence continues at coordinate 1,904 of JAHDCE010000221.1, forward strand.
CTCATTGTATCCGATCAATTCACATTTACGATATTAGAAGATTGTGATATCACCGGAGGAGGGGATTGTTCTTTGAATGGAGGGGGAACCCAATCTTTGTGTTTTGGAGCAACATCTATTTCATTATTAGCGACATCATCTGCCGCTTTTGCCGACCCGCCGAATATCTCTTGGGCACTTTCCTCCGGACCTCTTGGATTGGATCCGAGTTTATTGTCGATTGACACCTCTGCCCCCAATTCAGCATTCGAACCACTAGTCACCTATAATGGCGGAGATATTTTGCCGGAAGGCGAATATATCTTTGAATTTTGTGTCGATTGCGGAGCGAGTGGTAACATCATCAGAAAATGCTCTTATTCCACCATTGTTACAATCAGTCCTCCTGTTGAGCCTGTCATATATGAAGATGCAGAAATAACGATATGTAATGACCATCTCTTCGAGATCGAAGAGCCGTCGGGTTCCGAAATCATTAATATTGTAGTTTTACCCAATGCCCATCTTACAGCAGAATATATTCCGGGAGAAGGGATATATGTTGCCATGAAGCCCGTTTCAAGAGGGCACTCTAATTATTGGAACAACTACTCTCCCTATTCATATCAATTGTATTATGAATTAAATAACGACGGATGTGTTTCTTACTCAAATGCCATTGATATTTCAATTATTAATACTCAGTATGATGAAAATGGACGGGTTGAAGGAAGAGTCCTGAACCAAGGAGACTATTGTTCTGGACCTCATAAGAAATTGGATGGTTCTCGTCCCGGAACTCAGTATGTAAATCCTCTTTGGACTTTAGTGTCTTCTCCTCCCGGTTCAAGTGCTACCGTAGGAACTACTAATACTCGTGGAGACGCCGATATCACTTTAGACGAAGAGGGTTGGTACACTTTTAATTATTCCGTTTCTGGTAATGAGCCTTGTGAACCCAGTGATACGACTATTTCATATTATTTCAATAATATATTAGTCGAGACTCCCAATGTAATTATGGCATCAGAAAGCATATGTTCATCCCTTACCGAACCGACGACCTTCACTATCGGAGTACCATCTGAAGAAAACGTGATTTATCAATGGGACGAAAACAATGATGTCCAAATAGATCCACCTCCGGTTATCTCTAATCCAAGTGCAAGTACAACACAAATCACTTTCTATCCGAATGAAAGCGGAGTTGTGGAATTTCCTATTGGATATTATGGGATTAACTTAATAGGTTCGAAATACTATTTGGATTGGGGCTGTAATAACAACAATGCTGTTATTGTTGAATTTCCGCCAGGAACCCCTCATGACCCTGGTGTTTTAATGACTTATTTTATCCAAACGGCATCGGATTACATATTTGAAAATACGGATTGTCTTGAAGGATATTTGCCAAGTGAAGTGGAAATCACTTTTCCCGGAACAATCGGCGTAGCCAAAATTATTGACATTGCGACGGGGGAAGAAATAGTATGTGACGAAGCCATGTGCTTAAAGGTCTGTAGAAATGCAGATGCTTGGAATTTGGATGCCGGAGGAACACTTTTATTAGAAGATGATCTCTTTTTCTTCTGTCCACTTTTCCCGGGAAATAATATCATAATAGAGCTTCAGAATTATATCATTACGCCTTCAGTAAATGATTTTGACCAAGAATATTTGGTGGAACTCTTAAGTGCTCCTGATGGACATTTACTTCCGCCCAGCATTTTGGGGATAGGAGAGCAATTAGACGTCACCATTCCAGGAGAATATATATTCGGAATTACACTAAATGTATATGGAGAAGATGGGAATTTAGTTTGTAGTGATTTTGAGTTTTTAGAAATCAATATAGGTGACGCCTTCCCGGTTTTCGCAGGAGACGACCAGACGGCTTGTCCTGGAGAAATCGTTTATCTAAACGGCAATTTACCTCCTAGTAATTTTGAAGGTCTTCAAGGAACTTGGCGCCAAGTGAACTGTTCTCCCTGCGAAGCGGTTATCGCCAATCCCAATGACGCTAATTCGGCGGTTATAATCCCATCGGATATTTGTGGTCAAACCTTGGACTTTGAATGGACTTACGAATCGGATGGCGATTGTCCGCTCTTTGGAGACATTACATCAATCATCATCCCATCCGAAGAGGATGCCACCTGTGAATGCGACACCTGTGCCACTCCATTGTTTTATGACACGTCTCTTTCTTGGAAAGACGAGTCAGGAGGCACCATGTTCGTTGACATAGATATTCTTTTGCCTTACGGCGAAACGGGAGCGGGAGCAACCTTTATTTTTTCCCAAGGCAATGTTTTGACTGAGGACATTTCCTTCGATGCCGGCCATTTGTTATTCTCTGGCATCCTACAATTCAATACGGATGAAACCGACCTTTGTTTTGACATCACTTTTCCAGGAGGAACCATATGTCCGCTGACTTATTGTGCATCATTGTGTGAATTGAATCCTGAATTATGTGAAGATGATTGTATTGACAAAGCAATCATCACTTCCCAGAATTTGGATTGTGTTCCTTTCGGGGGTGATAGTGAATACACATTCACTTTGGAAATCGAAACCGCAGCCGGGGTTGGAGGAATAATGGTTTCAAGTCCTGACGGTACGATTACAGGCTTAGTCGTTCAACAGGGATCGGCAATTGACACATGGAATGTTTCCGGTATATTGACATCCGATTTAAGCCCCGGAGATTCTCCTTGTCTGATTATTGAATTCGTGGATGGCATTAATTTATGCCCTATTGAAGTTTGTTTAGAACTACCGAATTGCACCTGTACCATTACAAACGTATTTGCTGACCCTCCTAATTGCATCAATCCTGGAGAAGAGCTGTGCTTCCCATTGACATTCGACTATACCGGAGCACCTTCCGGGTTAGCCTTTTCATTAGGAGTAGATGCTACAGCGGCCGGCCTTGTCGTCACTGATGTTTACAATGTTGCCACAGGTATTAACCTAGCACTTGAAGGTGCGAATGAGTATGCGATTTGTATCGGGTTTAAAGGAGAATGTACAGACGAAAGTTTCCTTTTTCAACTTAATGGATTCAGCAAAGAGTTCGGATGTTTCTTTACATTTTATGATAAAATGCGGTGTTGCCCGGTGGAGGACGATTGTAAAGAGGAAATAAAAGGCGTATTCCAAAACATGACTTGTGGTGCAACCGAAAACGGCACCTTCAAATATTATTTTGATATCCGTTTATGGGATCCTGACGGCCTAGTAACAGGAGTTTCCGCCACATCTCCAAACGGAAACATTATTGATGTAGTGGTTGACCCTGATTTCATGCCATCACTCCCTCCGCTGGTTCAAGTAACCGGTACTTTATTGCCAGAGGATGTAAGCTCCGGCAATGCTTGTGTTATTTTGGAATTCGAGAACCCTAACATTTGTCCTATTGAGCTGTGTTTGGATTTGCCTAAATGTAGCTGTGCCATAAGTGATACTTTTTCGGAATTTCCGGAATGTGTTGAACCGGGAGTTGAATTCTGCTTCCCTTTCACATTTAATTATGCCGGTCAAGAAGGTTTGCCCATCAAGTTCTTCTTGGATGCGGCGAATTCTTCCGAAGGATATGTGATGACTAGTGCAACGAATACTCAAACCGGTGTGGATGAAGTTATGTCCGGTCAAAACGAGTATAAATTATGCTTTGTATACAAAGGAGACTGTAAGGAAGAAACGCACTTGTTCTTTGACGCAGTTATTGACGGAGTCGATTGTAAAATTTGGGAAATGACGGAAATTCCGTGTTGTTCTCAAATTTGCGACACACCGGAAAACGTGAAAGTATTGGTAGTGAAACCGACCTCTATTGGCTTACAATGGGATCCGGTTCCGGGTGCATTAAAATATGCGATAAATTATCGAGAAATCGGTGGAAGTTGGCAACAAACCACAACGATAAAAATCAGTGTATTAATCAGTGGATTGAATCCCGGAAAAACCTATGAATTCACAGTACAAGCTATTTGTGAATCAGCTTGGTCGGATCCGAGTGCTCCCGTTAAGGCTACCACGCCTAAAAAGTTCATCAAGTTTAAGGACTTGGAACAAACCGGAATCCAAGTATTTCCCAACCCTACTTCCGGTTCCGTTCGAATCATCCATGAGCTTGATGTACAAGGAGAGGTTCTTTTCATCTTATATGACGCCATGGGTCGAGTCGTTCACAGAAAGACTTGCCAAGGTTGCAATGAAACGAGAATGGATTTGCATGATTTGAGTTCAGGGATTTATTACATAGAAGTCAAACATGAGCGAAAAAGCAGTATGGCTAAAATCGTAAAGACGATAGATTAAGACCAAAATTTTCTCCAACAATATTTTTACTTCAAAACGGGATTCCTGATGATTCGTCATCGGGAATCCTTCCCTCCCCAATACCAACAGCGGATTAAACCCATACCCAAAGTTATTTTTTACTTAACCATGTTTTAATTCAATGCTATGAAAAACTTTCAATTTATTCTACTTCTGTTTTTCGGGAGTATCAGCTTTATCAGTAAAGCACAAAAGCAATCATTTATCAAATATTCCGGAAAGGAAAAAGTCAGTTTGGACGAAATCGTCCGTTCTTTTTCACATGAAGGATTCGTCCCTACGGCGACTTCATTCAGGCAAGATGATTATGGACGAATACACATTCAACATCGCTACAGAAGGGGTAATATTTTCCTAGAAGGTTGTGGCCTAAATATTCATTTAAATCCTGCCGGGTATGTCTATTTGGTAAATGGAACGCCTCTCAGTGGAGAATTGCGCTCGGACGCTGTTAAAAAATCCGCGGTTTCCATCAATCAAGGGCTACAACATTTAGGGGACGGTCACCAGGCAGAAATTTTCGATTATTCTACTAAAAAATTTATTCCCGTAAGGGAACATAATGATTTATCAAATATTGGAGAGGCATGTTTCTTCATTCCTGATTTATCAGGAAACTTGGATCATGCCGCCCTAGGAATAAAAGTCTCTTTCAAGACGGAGG
>JAHDCE010000222.1 GCA_020630045.1 Saprospiraceae bacterium
GTTTAAGGGGAATAACGAAGTGGATTTTCAAAATAACGGTTTGGCTATACTCAAATTTTCGCGATAACATCTAGTGTACTTAGCAAAGTAAAAGAAATAAATCTTTGTCATACAATTCGCCCATACGATCTTATAGATTTTTATTCACGCAACTGCTTCGCGTTAATATTATTGGCCGTTACCGCCGTTCATGGATCGGAGGGTTTTGGGTATTGTTGGCTCCGATATTTAACACCGCCATTTGGTTGTTGTTGAATTTTTCCGGTATTATGAATCCTGGAGACACCGGTATCCCATATCCTGCCTATTTGTTAATCAGCACATCCCTATGGCAATTGTTCATTTCGTCCTTCATTTTAATGAGTGAGAACATACAATTCCAAGGAAAGTTATTACTTATACATCCATTTCCACCCGAAGTTTTGGTGATGGAACGCCTTGCGGCGAACGTTTTCAATTTCGCCATTCCCCTGATATTAAACATCATCGTATTAGCATGCTTCGGCGTCACGTTTGGGTGGGGGAGTATTTTATTTCCAATATTTTTGATTCCCATCGTCCTCCTAGGGTCGTCCGTGGGAATGGTCGTTTCCGCCTTTAAGATGATTGTCCTAGATTTAGGAATCCTGATAGAAGAAGGTATGAAAATCCTACAATACCTCACACCCGTCGTATTCGCTCCCGGATTTGGCAATGAATGGTTCGTCACCATTGTCAATTGGAATCCCTTGACACACCTTTTAGTCGCAGCTCGTGATTGTTTGGTATATGGAAAAATCCCCCTTTCTCCAACATATTGGAGTGTAGTCGGATTCAGTCTTATCGTATTTTTAATTTCCAGGAGGTTTTATAGAAAAGCCGTACCGCGAATCATAGAAAGGATTTTCAATGGGTGACCCTTCTCCAAATACCATCATTTCGGCAAGAGGCGTTTCAAAAAAATTCGCCTCCGAACTCGGAACCAATCTTAGATACTGCCTGCAAGACATCTGTAGTGACTTTCTGGGATTGAAAATCAATTCACAAAACTTGAGGAAAAAAGAGTTTTTCGCAGTTGATAACATCGACTTGGATATCAACGCCGGAGATATCATCGGTGTTCTTGGCCCGAATGGAAGTGGAAAGACCACCCTCATGCGAATGTTGTCCGGAATTTATCGCCTCGATAAAGGCACCATCCAACACAAGAATGACATAAAAATCACCCCCATTTTCGCCCTCAATCACGGCATTCAGCCCCTATTTACCGGATATGAAAATATAGTCATCAAAGGAGCCATCATGGGTATGAGCAAAGAAGAAATCGAAGCCAAAAAAGACTGGATTATCGAATTTTCCGGAATCGAACACTACCTACATGCACCCGCCGGTTCCTTTTCGGCCGGGATGCGTGCCCGTTTGTCTTATGCGGTCGCCATGGCCACCGACCCCGACGTCTTCATCATTGACGAAGCCCTTGCTGTAGGAGACATCGCCTTTCGTAAAAAATGTTTCGACAACCTCACCCGTTTCGTCAACCAAAAAAACAAAGCCGTCATCTACGTCACCCAATTTGCCGAAAAATTAGAAAACCTAGGCAACCGGGGCATAATCCTAAAAGAAGGAAAAATCATATTCGACTCCCCCGATATCCAAAAAGTCACCAAAACCTACCAAACCCTAATGAAAACCCTAAAAACCAACCCGACCCAATAGTCCCACCGGGACGCCAAAATCCCAGTCCATTTCGCCAGAGATGGACGCCAAACCCCAGTCCATTTCGAAAGAGAAAAACAAAAGTCCCAACGGGACGCCAAAATCCCAGTCCATTTCGCCAGAGATGGACTACGACCATTCCCTAGAAACCAACCAATCAAAAGCAATCGTATTTCTCTTTTGCCCGATTTCGGATTTCAAACGATCTAATTTTTGGCGAAACTCATCAACATTCAATACATCCCGTATTTCAAATAATCGCCCCATTTTATTCGAATAACGAATGAAATTTTTGTACAACTTTTCCTGATATCCCGAAACCTTGTCACTCCTTAAAACAAATATTCGAAAAGTATCTAAAAAACTTCTCATTAATTCATATTCTCCCAGGGCAAAATATGTTTTTACAAGCAAAACATTCACATTCAGATGGTAGAATACATCCGAAAATTTGACACCCTTTAAATATTCCAATACCTGTTCATGTTGCCCCATAGAATTGTAATAAGAAGCGAGGTTGAATAAATAAGCATTTTCCCGAACCGAAGGAATTAAATGAGCTTTATAGTTTTTAATAAAATCACCCGTCCAGTCGAAAGCCTGAATACGGCACCCGACAGTGACTATGTTTTTATATTCCCATTGTGTCAGATGCCCCTTGTGTAGGATAAGGCCTTTTTCCAATAATAATTGATACAACAGAAATAATTCATTAAGGTAGGAGGTGTTTCCCGTATTGATTTGTCGTATAATATAATTTTGGAGATAATCATAAAATTCAATTTGCCGACTTATTTTTAATTCTCTATGATGGTTTGATAAGAGTCGTTTTAATTCGTTATAAGCGACATCATCAGTTTGATGGATTAAGTGGAAAATATGGTAATAAATACGAGCTAAGAGAGATGCCGATAAGTTGTCGATACTTTTTGAAATATATTCCAAAATAGGATTTAATAAAATAACTTCCGAATCTGCACCCAGCAACTGACCTCTGGATTGTAATTCACAAGCCAATTTCATTTTTTCAATAATGAAATCTTCTGTTATCGCATGATCAGTTTGAGTTAAAAATTGCCCCCCCGGTTTGGCATTTTCTTTTAAAACCAAAGTATCGGCAATACGGTTTGTTGAAGCCCAATGGTTAAGCGAACTGTGAGCAGGGTCGATTTTTGCGATTTCCCTTTTTAATCTACGGTTGTGACCCTTTTCTAGAAGGAAATTCAAAAATGCCAATTGTTCATGCTCCTTGTCGTTTACAATGCTTTTGACTTGTATGAATCGTTTAAAGAGTTTCATTACATAAGAAAGCAAATTGCTAGTAGTCGAATCATCAAATTTTTCGGAAGGGTAAATTTCGTGAAACAATGCTCTACGACTGAAATCTTCCAAAATTTTAAGCCCACATAAATATACCACAGCACGATAGGTAGCTTGATGGGTATTAAAAGAAGAAGCTGCTGATAATGATTGGAACTCCTTTCTTTCCTGAGCGTTTAGGGATAAAATATACTCAACTATTTTAGCCATTAAATACAGTTTTAGTAATTATTTTTTATTTTAAAAAATTGAATAATAGTGATTTATGATTATGTATGTGTTGTAAAAATATACAGTTTTGCTGATAAAAGTACTTTTCTTGACTGGTTTAGCTCACTATCTTTGAATCATATTCAATGAAACTAGACAACATGAAATTCAAATTCTTTATTCTTGGACTACTCTTTTGGGCGACATGCCAACTTCAGGCACAGGATTGTTCCAATTTTTGTGTTTGGCCAGGTGATGTTAATAACAATGGAATCGCCAATCATTACGATATCCTTCCCCTTGGGCTCGCACAAGGAGCCACCGGTCCATTCCGTTCGGATGAAAATGTGGACTGGAGTGAAAAAGAAGCCGCGGATTGGAGCGATTCATTTCCGGTAAACGGAGCCACTTACAAGCATGCGGATTCCAATGGAGACGGTTTTGTAGATGAGTTCGACATATTTCCCATCGGAGATAATTTCGGTGAGATTAATGATCTCTACACAGGTGCCTCTGAAGGTAATAATATTGAAGGTCCCGATCTTACGGCTACCCTTGATATGACGACATACACAGACGGGCAGACGATTACAGTGACCATATCGTTAGGATCCGAAGACAATCCTGTTTCCGGCCTGACCGGCCTGGCATTCTCCTTGGACATTGACACCACTTATATCCAACAAGTCATTGAACCAATCACTTGGAATTTAGGATTTATAGGACCGGCCTCCACTGTCATGACCTTCGATAAGTGGGAGCCTGGCATTTCTGATCGGATTCATTTCGCTTTCGCGAAAACAGACGGTTCAACCATCGAAGGATTTGGTGAACTATTAACAGTTGAACTGATAGTCATTGACGATTTATCTCTCAGGTTCGCTGAACCGCAAGATTATCAGATTCAAATATTAGATGTCCTAGGAATAGACATGGATGAAACCGATTTGCAAATCACAAGTAGAGGTGATGAAGCGACGTTGTTAACAACGACTTCCGTTAAGGAAATAAACTGGAATAAAGAATGGATCATCGCTCCGAATCCCGTTGAGAATATATTGACCATTTCACATCCAAATGAAAAATTAAACCATGTAGAGGTTGTCGATTTTTTAGGAAAAGTATGGTATTCCGAACCGTATTCTTCTTCCGATATTCCTTTTGGAAATATACCACCGGGAATGTATGTCATCCTCATCCATACATCAAATCAGATCTACTCGAAGACGCTCTTTAAGCGACCTTTTTAAAATCTAGTTTCATGCGGCGTTATCGCGAAATATTTTATGCAAAATTGAATTTTTTGTGGTAGCGCCCATTTTTCTCTTTCTGAATTACATAATGTATTCAACTCCTTTCAATCATAAGTCACGAGAAAGGCCTGCCCGATCTATGCAATTGCATAGGTCGGGAGAGGGGGGAGTCTTATTGTTTCTAAAATTGAAAATTAAACCATCATGAAAAACTTAGTATTGATTTTAATATTTTTTTCTGTTGCATTCGCCAACGATACTTTAGCTCAATCTTTCGATAGGACGAAATCCTATTTTATTGAACTTAGAATCAAGCCCGGCCACTTCCTTTCTACTTGTCAAGAAAGAGGTAGTGAAAATAGAACTTGCTTGGTTCGTCAAATGAATCCTGATATGCGAACTACTTGGAAAATAGCCCCGATTCGAAATGGCTATCACCTGATTATCCACAAAGAAACCGGGAAAGTAATCACCCTGAAGAATAACGTAAACCGAACAGGTACGCAATTTCATTTAATGGATCGCCTTCCTAGGAATGAATCCCAAAGTCAGCAATTTAGGATTGAAAGAAATACGGATGGAACATTTAGCATAATCAATCGAATGACTGTCGATAAAAAATTGAAAATGGCTTGGGAAAACGGTGTGAAGGTCTGTAATTTTTTGACATTGGAAAAACATACCAAATGGAGGGTGATAGATAAGGATACCTATTCTCCTGTGGATTCCGAATATGTTTCTGATGTGCCGTCTAGGGCGGCTACGCCTAGCAGGTCAATTCCGGGTACATCCACTCCTTCCCGAACCGGTATTCCTGATGCAACCGCATCTACACCGAATCGGAGTGTGAAGGTGGAGTCCAATTCCATTTCTACAGCCACCATTTTGAGTAGAGGTTGCTATTATGTAAATGGTTGGCCCGCAAAAGAATTAGCGGTTTTTTATCGCAACTATAAAGGACATCCACAGATGAAAGAATCTTTGAAAAAAATGATTGGATGCATGCCTTGTAACAAAACAGTGGAGTTGGCAAATGAAATAGGAATTGGAGAAGTGACGCGATATCTGGATCATGAAAAAGATATTCCGACCTATGAAAAATTGAATGGATGTTCTTTGGTATCCGATGTCGCATTGAGAACTTTCAAACAGCAAGTAACCCCCAACTTAATTGGTTACCGAATTACAGTGAAAATGAAAAATATAAAACCCATTCGGACAAATGACGGAGTCTTGGATGATATTATAGAACCCATCGGTTATTTCCAGCCTAAAATTACAAGTAACAACGAGACGACACCTCCCGCATTGAATGGATTTTTCAGGGACGAAACAAATGGCATGAACCTATCCGAGAAATACATGTGGTTTTCTACCGAAACCCAATTGGATAAAATGAGTGTGCCATCATCTAGAACCGGAGCTGTTCGATCCCAATATAAAGTGCGTAATATTTCAAATAAAACTTTCGAGTTTTATATTCCGATAGGGAAAATCAATCAAGAAGTACTGACCGTTTTTTCGATTATTAAAGAGTGGGATGATTCAATGGTTTCTGCCAATCAGGGACGACATGATGATTTTGTAGTGTATGGTGCAAAACAATATTCTATTTATGATTTGGTACATGAAAATGAAGTCGGCAAAACATTGTTCTTATGGAGAATCGATAATAACGATGGGGTGAAATTGGATGTTGCCTATGAAATTAAAGTAGAAGAAAAGTTTGATAAGTAGCAACTTATTGCGAAGAGTTTTAAAACCAATTGAAAATAATCTTTGCCGGTCAAGTCCTCAAAACTTGGCCGGCATCAAATCTTGTGAAAAATGAAAAAAACGATAGAACTCATAGGGATTATTTCCTTCTTGATCTTTGTCACTGGATGTGGCTTTGACTCCAATAACCTAGGGGATTCTTATAGCAATAATACCCAACTCAAAAAGTGCAATGGCGAACAAGCCTATCTCAAATATACCATACAAGGAAGCCAGTCCAGAACTATTCCCGTATCATCCATGAAAACTGCAAATGTATTCTCAGAATATTCCCATTTGGGAAGATGGTCGTCGCTAATGCTAGATTGGGAAGATGGGGCAAACGGAGAAGAAACTTTTTCTATATCTATTCATGGAAGTAATCCAAATACCGGGAAATACGATTTTCCGAAAAATGCAGAAAAGGAAGTGATTTCTCTAGGAATATATAATGCTGGAATTCCTAGTATATATCATGCCGTTTCCGGCGAACTGAATCTTGAAAACTGGAATTATATTGCAAAGAAAAGATCTAAAAACAGGAACAAAGACATGGCAAAAGGGACATACGAAGGACAATTCAAATCAGCTATTAATTATGGCGAAGGAACATTGGTTCCAATCACCATCGAATTTTGCCTCTGCGG
>JAHDCE010000223.1:0-2925 GCA_020630045.1 Saprospiraceae bacterium
TTTTCATGGAAGACAATATCACCAATCCGTCTCCGGACTTCACCTGTTGGCCGGGTTGTACCAATACCTTGATAATTTGTGAAGGCATTGGTGTTTCATATCCTCCTTTGACCTTTTCCGCCTCCTTGATCGGGAAACGATCTTTTTGAGTTAACGTTAAAGCGCCGATGCTGTCATTTTGTACATAGTAGAGGTTACCATCTGTTGAAATTTCAAAGCGTTTTTGTACGCCATTTATTTCAATATGAATATTTTTTTCATTTCCGGAAATTAGGGTAGTGTGATATTCTTTTTCACCACTTTTAATGTGGAAATGTCCTTTGTGGAATCGGTATTTTATTTCAATACTATCATCTCTGACTTCGAATACTTCTTTTTGATAATCATTGAAATTGTTTCTCCATCCGGAAGGAATGGAACGCAATAATTTTCTATTCGAATTCCTGCGTTTCCAATCAAATAAGGTGGCGGCAATCGCTCCCAGTGTCGCATCATTCCCGGAAGGAGAATCCAGTGCGGACAAGTCCATTTTATTTGCAATAAAATGCGTGTTATATTTTCCGGCAAGGAAATCGGGATGCTCCAATAAACCCAATAAGAAACGTTGGTTGGTCGTCATGCCTTGGCAGACCAGATTCCGGAGGACATATTTCATCTTTCGATGTGCTCCGATACGATTCGCATCATGGACGATGACTTTTGCAATCATCGGATCATAGAATACCGAAATTTCCGAACCGCTTTGGATGGCGGTTTCAATCCGTAGCCCTTCGACTTCCGGTGCTTCGAAACGTTGTATTTTCCCGGTAACGGGAAGAAAATCATTTGTGGCATCTTCTGCATATAAACGACATTCGATTGCATAGCCACGCCCCTTGATATCTTCTTGTTGAACGGACAAAGGAAGACCTTGGGCCGATTCGATTTGCATTTGTACCAAATCCAGTCCCGTGATTTCCTCAGTTACCGGGTGTTCAACTTGTAGACGCGTATTGACTTCCAGGAAATAGAATTCATTGGTGTTGTCGTCCAGTATGAATTCGACGGTACCGGCATTGTCATAATTCAATGCGCGGGCCGCGTTGACCGCTGCCATTCCCATTTCCGTACGCAAATTGCTATCCATAATGGGTGAAGGACTTTCTTCAATCACCTTTTGATAGCGGCGTTGGATAGAACATTCCCTTTCCAGTATATGTATCGCGTTGCCGTGTTGGTCACCGAAAATTTGGAATTCGATATGCCGACCGGATGCGATGTATTTTTCAACGATCAATTCATCGTCTCCGAAAGCGGATTTGGATTCCCGTTTCGCCGCTTGGATGGCTTTTTCGATTTCGTTTTCATTGTGAACGATTCGCATTCCTTTTCCACCGCCGCCGGCGGTGGCTTTGAGCAATACCGGCAATCCGATTTTCAGCGCTTCGCTTTTGAGCCGTTCTACGGACTGGTCGTCTCCTTGATATCCCGGAACTACCGGGACATGGTGTTGCTTCATCAAGGACTTCGCTTTGGACTTGGAGCCCATCGCATCGATAGCCGCAGCATGCGGGCCAATGAAAATGATGCCTTCCGCTTCACACCTTTTGGCGAAAGCCGTATTTTCCGAAAGGAAACCATATCCCGGATGGATGGCATCCGCTCCATTCTCTTTGGCGACAGCTATAATTTCATCTTGATTCAGATAAGAAGCTGCGGGTGCGCTTTCGCCAATAAAAACGGCGACGTCCGCTTGTCCGACAAACGGTGCTTGTCGGTCTGCTTCGGAAAAAACGGCGATGCTGCGAATACCCATTTTTTTACAGGTACGGATCACTCTGGATGCGATTTCGCCTCGATTGGCGATGAGTATGCTATTTATTTCTTTCATGTTGATATTAGCGTCTAAATTTTAGAGGGGATTACATGCGCCATACACCGTATCCGTCCGCTCCTTTGATCGGTGAATTGTAAACGACTGCCAAGGTGAAACCGAGCTGGTTCCTGGTTTCCCTAGGATCCAAAAGTCCGTCGTCCCACATTTCGGATGTGGAATACCAAGCATTGGATTTCGCTTCGGCTTCCATCATCATCATTTGTTTGAGCATATTGGCATTGTCTTGGTCGAACTCGATGCCCATTTTTTTCGCGGCTTGCCGTTGGATGATTTCCATCACGCCCGCCAATTGTTCGGAACCCATCACCCCGACTTTCGAATTGGGATAAGCGAACAAAAACCTAGGATGGTAAGAGCGTCCGTTCATACCATAATTTCCGGCACCATAGGACGAGCCGATCATCAAAGTGATGTGTGGCACTTCGCTATTGGAAACGGCATTGATGAGCTTCGCTCCGTTTTTGATAATTCCTCCTTCCTCATAGGCTTTACCGACCATGTAGCCGGTGGTATTGTGCATGAAGATGAGCGGTATGTTGTTCTTATTTGACAATTGGATAAACTGTGCTCCCTTGTTAGCGGACTCGGAAAAGATAACGCCATTATTAGCGAGAATGCCGACTTTATATCCGTGTATTTTCGCCCAGCCGCAAACCAATGTGCTACCGAATTCCGCCTTGAACTCCGAGAATTCTGAACCGTCCGTCACCCTTGCGATTAACTCACGGGCATCGAAAGGTGTTTTGATATTTGGTGGTACTACTCCTAGTATTTCCTCCGGGTCATAGAGCGGTTCGGCTATTTCCCCTTCTGGGGAAAAATGTGGAGAAGGTACATTGATAACCTCCATGATTTCCCGAGCGATGCGGATACCATCCAGTTCGTCTTCCGCTAGGTAATCCGATACACCGGATACTCGACTGTGCATTTCGGCTCCTCCGAGTTCTTCATCTGTTGCGATTTCGTTGGTCGCCATTTTTACTAGGGGCGGTCCTGCTAGGAAAACCTTCGCCGCTTGTTTTTGGAAGATGGAAAAATCCGACATCCCC
>JAHDCE010000223.1:2935-6879 GCA_020630045.1 Saprospiraceae bacterium
TGCATTACCGAATACGATGGATATGGTCGGGAGTCCTGCTTTGGACCGTTGTGTGATTTGTCGGAAGGTTTCTCCTCCATAGTTGAATATTTTATCTTGATCGGGTAAATTGGCACCACCGCTTTCTACTAGGTTGATGGTTGGCAAACGGTTTTCCAATGTGATTTCTCCGATACGCAATGCTTTGAAACAAGTAGAATAATCGACAGAGCCACCTTTCCTTGTTCCTACATTGGAGTTGATCATGCACAGCTTGCCCGAAACGATTCCGATCCCCGAAACATTGGTTCCGCCGGCACCGAAGCCGCCTTTCTTCTCCATTCCCGCCAAGGGAAGTAACTCTAGGAATGGACTATCTTTGTCTAGGACGAGTTCCAAGCGTTCGCGGGCTAACATTTTGCCTCGTTTTCTTGCCCTGTCGATATGTTTGTCCTTGCCTTGGAAGCGGCTTTCTTCTAAGTGCTTTTCAAGCTTTTTGATGAGTTCCAACATGCCTTCTTTGTTGTCCTTGAAGGATTGGCTGTTGGGATTGATTTTTGATTTTATGCTTTGCATTACTAGATATTTCGTATCAGAAAATCGTGTCGAATTCGAATTGTTCTCCTAGGGTCATTGCGTACTCTTTTCCAAAGAACTTGTGGAATGCTTCGACACCTTTAGGGGTGAAGTGTGGATAGAGTAAAGACCAAATCATTTTTTCTCCGTCCTCCTTGGTTTTTTCTCCTCGGATTATTTGTTGTGACAACCAAAAGAAGGTCATCATCCAAGTCATGAACGCGATGTTGTTATAGAGTCCGGGCACCGGTTCGGGTTCCATGTTGCCTAACTTGATGGCGAAGGCGATACTGGCTTTGTTGTCCTCGATACTCCGTTCCGTCATGATTCGGAATTGCTTCTTGATCGTTGGATGATTGAGTACGTGTGTGTCCAAGAAAATGAAGGAGTATTCTTTTTGAAACCGATACAATAATTGGACATCATTGTGTAGGTTTTCAAAAGAAGGCAGTCGCCTCGATTTGCTTCGCTCCGTTTCGATTTTTGACCACATCCTTTCGGCAATGGTTTCAAGCAGGATGTCCTTGTCCTTGAAATGATAGGTGAGGTTGCCCCGACTCATCCCTAATTGTTGGGCGAGCTCAAACAAGGAGACAGCAGCGAACCCTTGTTTGTTGAAGCACTTGACGGCGTGTTTTATGATTTTATCCTTGGTATCCATTTTGATGACTAGTACACTCTGTACTAGGCCGCAAGTTAGTAATAAAAATTAATTTAGTCAAAAGTGACTAGGTTTTTTGTAGGCGTTTGGTTTCTGTCCTTTCGGATCGCTCCAATATCGGATTGTTCTAGTTAAAGGATTCTATGTAGAGGTCGTCAACCCGGACAGGGAATTCCGAATCGCTCCAAAAGAGGATTTCAACCCGATTGTACGGAGGTTTGGGTACGGTTACATCAATGAATATTTCTTGGGTTTCCTGGAAGGCGAGAAGTCGGGCGATTAAAATTTTATTCACCTTGACCTCTTTTTTATTATGTAGGAACCTGACGATGAATTGAGGGGATTTCCAGAGTGTCCATTCGTTTTTTTCATATCTGAATGTGCCGCCGACTCGTATCCATCTATTGCCATTAGGGGCATGGGGTGTTCCGAAAAATCCAATGGGACTTTGGGGATGTTTGGTAATACAAAAACTATTTTTTCCGTTGATTAGCGGAATATCGCAATTGTAATTCGTCGAATCGGATTCGAAATCGTTGGTGTATAATCGTTTTAGATTTTTTCTTTTCCTTCCGGAAAATTCTTCGTTGGTATCTAGCAATTTGAAATCGGTTTCTTCGATGTTCCATCGGCCGATGACTTTTCGGAGATAGGCCCGGGTCATGCCATCGGCTTTGACAATCCCTGTTTTGTGCATGTTGTGCATGAGCCAGACATTGTAATAGATGAACATTCCGCAAAGGAGACCGAATATTAATTTTAGCGGAAGCTTGGCCTTACGCGCTTGTTCCACGAAAGTGGCAAATGGAAGAAGGAGCAATGCATAATGTTGAACCATCGCACGTTGCCCGATGCCTCCTCCGTACCACCAGCAATGCCAAGAGAAGGTGATATAAATCGCCAATATGGAAACAATGAATACAGGCAAGAATAATCTCTTCTTGAATTTGGGTAGAAGGAATATGCCCAGGACGCTGAAAATCATCATCGGGGTATAAGTGAACCATCCTTTTCGGGAACCGATGAAGCATTCTTTGAAGTGTGGGGCGAGCCAATGAAACCCCTCTTCTTCATAAGAGTACACCAACCAATCGCCGGTGACATATTTCCAGTAAATGAGTTGGATGGATCCGACGGCCAGACAAGTGGCGGCGGCTCCTAGGATTTTTGCCCCATTTTTTTTGAGGAATGTTCCCCGTTCCCGGAAGGAATGGATATCGTGTAATCCCCAAAGTAAAGGAATCAATGCCGCTATGATTTCAGTAGGTCTGGTCAGTGCCGCTAATCCCACAAGGAATCCGATGAAGAGCGCTTTTCTCCAATCGGGCGATTTGTAGAATTGGATCGTTGTCCAAATCAATAAGGCGTAGTTGGTGAAGAGGTAGTTGTGGGTCATCGCCGTATCGAATGCGGCGTAGTTCCAGTAATTGGTGCCGAAAAAGAGGAGGAATAAGGTGATAGCGGTAGTCGTATCGTCAAAAAACTCTAGCAAATTTTTCCTAGCGAAATAGAGTCCGATCATAGCGACGAGCAAGCCACCCCAATGGACGCCGCATTGATAGGGGAGGGTGTAGCCGTCGGCTTCATATCCGAGCGGTTCTGCCAATGTATGGGCGATGAGAAAAAACGGCATGTATTGTACAGCGAGCCCGGCCGAGTATTTGGCTACCTCATTACCACTTTCATGTGTAAAAGTTTGATAGGTGTGTGAGGCGTTAGCGTATTTTTCATGGATGTCATGTTTAAATTTTACTTTTTTGAGATCCTTGTAAATGAAGGTGGCCGGCAAGTAAATATAATAGCCGCTGACATCCCAACTAATGGTCGCCAAGAAATTTGAATTGACCCAACGGGGCAAATAGGCTTGACTCGCCACCAACATGACGCAACATACAATCCATACTATGCGACTCGGTGATTTCATGTCAATCGATGTGGGAATACTTTGATGGGTGAACCTTCGGCAATCATGATGTTGTATGGGATTTGGTTATTGAGGAATGACCATTGTTCTCCATAAATGACTCCGAAATCGATTTTCAATTCAAATCGGTCGCTTAGTGGATATATTCTCCAATGGGGATGTTCGACTTGGTAAACGAGGAGTCTTCCTTTGTGGTCTTTGCCAAATCCCCATTCGTGTTCTTTGAAAAAATGTTCGGTCGAATTTTCGGGTGGAAAAAACGGCTCGTCTTTAGCGATGAATTTCCAATAGTAAGATTGTCCTGAATATTTGAGTTCATGTTTGATAATCAGTTCATCCTCTTCCTTAATGGTTTTTGAGGTCATGGGGACTGCTTGGTACGGCTCATTGTAAACTCGATTCGCAACTAGGGCGATACATGTTTTAGGAACGAGTTCTTTGATAAATACGACGCCTCTCCTTGTTGCTCCGGAATCCAGTTTTTGTTTGACATAAAATCTCAAATTCACTTCCGGGAAGTTGATGTGGAAAGGAATCGGGATTCCTTTGACTCGTGTATTCAGAAAATCGAAAGCGACAAAACTGACGAAAGCCCTTTCTTTATAGGTGTCCAGCTTCAGTCCTTCATGTAGATAAGGATCTAGTAGAGCGGGGTCTACCGAGTAAGTTAGGAGTATCAGATTTCTCCATTCAGCAGTGAGGAATGGTCGCATATCAGTTTCGTTCTCGGGCAAAGATATTTAAAACGATAAAATATAAGGCTGTCTAAATGCGCCAAGCGGCGACCGGAAAACGATTCCGGTC
>JAHDCE010000224.1:0-5113 GCA_020630045.1 Saprospiraceae bacterium
TCAGTATTCTGATACCAATAAGAAAAAGAACCCCATC
The DNA here is from genome assembly GCA_020630045.1 of Saprospiraceae bacterium. GTDB lineage: Bacteria > Bacteroidota > Bacteroidia > Chitinophagales > Saprospiraceae > JAHDCE01. Next base: position 38 of record JAHDCE010000224.1, read on the forward strand.
GGGGTTCAATGTTTATAGCCATTGTTGCGATATAAATTTGCGTCCCATCGGGGCCGCCTGAAATGTTATGGAATCAGGCAATCCATACGGGGGGCGATGATATTTCTACATTTTCAAGCTATAAAAATTCGCCTCCTAACTGAGACGTTTGACGATGCCAAATAGCGGATAGGCATTAAATATAAATCATCATTCCAATAAAACGAATATATGAAATCAATCATTTGGTTTTTCCTTACATGGGTTTTAGTATTCTATATTGTATTCATTAAAATGTACGAATCTAATGACGGTGTTCAAATAAAAAATAGCAACATCGAACTACAGGAAACCTATAAAAAAATGTTGAATAGTATTGGCGGAAATTATACTTGTCTTGATGCCATTTGGGAGCCTCAAAAAATAATTGTAAACAAAGGAGAAGTTTTTACATCAAAATTGAGATTAGGATATTTTATTCCATACATTCCAGAAAAAGGTGAGGCGAAAACGGTAAGTATAAATGGTGTAAAGTATATGGCGAACGAAAAGGGAATAGTTGAATTTGAAGAAAAAACTTTGTCATTAGGTGCTAGGGATTTAAATGTAATATTGAATCCGTCGTCAAGTGGTGGATTGACCGGTGAAAAATTTTGCGGAGGGAAAGTATATGAATACTTTGTAAGAAATACCGCGACTGAAAAATAGTTGAAAAAATAATACACCAAACATACCTTATGAACACTAGGTTCGGCCTTGAGCATTTTAGCTTTGAAGACGCAGGAAATGCGTCAAGAAAAATATGCTGTTCGAGCCAAGACTAAGAGTGGGTGGAAAATGAAGCTAAATAGTTATTCCACCCGACAAAAGAAATAGAGAAAAAGCGAGTTATATTTTTTAGCATTTACAAGTTTTGAAAGCGTAAAGAAATGCTCACAGCCTTGCCTTTTTGGTACTTTTTTGGTAAGAAAAAAGTACAATGACATATCGCTATGAAAGACAATCACATATAATTCTGAATTAATCTTAAAATACCTTAGTATTTTGCATTCAAATTAAAAACTGGAATGAACCTGTTAGAAAGCGTAAAAATATTAGCCCGTACTTTAAGTACTACAGCCTCTACCGAACAACAAATCAATGATTCCATATCCCAATATTACGATGAAATCAACAAGACAGAAGACCCGGAAGAGGTAGGCCGGTCGATGAAATATTTAAGCGAGATCTTTAGCTTCGATAACCTAAAAAACGGATCGATGGCATCGCTGATTTGCGGGACATTGATTGAACATGGATTCCCTGCTTCATTTATTATTGACGACTATATCAACTTCTTCAAAAAGGGAATGGAAGAGTCGCTTCCATTCATTCAAAATTGCATGATCGAATTGCCAAAAATAAACGAAGAAGAAGAAAATCCTTTCGATTTAATCGAAAGAAAAAAAGAAGAATTAAAAACAACACCACTCATTCATTCCATTTGCTCCCTCGAAAGTTTGGACGCATATTACCCTTGCGGTATTTCTATTTTTTCATCCGGAAAAGAGGAATTTAAAAAAGCGAAACAGCAACTTGGCGAAGTAGCGGATTATTCTATTTTTAATAGCTCTTATTATTGGTTTTCCATTCTCTTTGAAGTATTGTTTGATGAGCCTATCATCGTGATCGATTTGGATACAAAAAAAGGATTCAAAGGCAAAATGAGCGGGGTAGTCGATAATTTTCAATTGCAATTGTTACTGATGGGATTGCATGAACTGAATGATGAAATTGAAATCAGTGAAAAACAATTGGATGTGGTAAGCGGATATGATGTCCAACAATTAGACGAATCCATCTCAGGAAAATGGAACATGTACAATTGGGAATATGTAAAAAATAGAGAAGCGGATTCTCGCGTCGTGAAAGATTCCCAATTTTGGATTTGGAGCGAAGGAAATCCGGCTGACATTTCAAAATATAAAGATCATAGAGTCATCCTTTTGGGCAAACCCGCTTATTCAAGAGGATTGTCAATTCAAAGGACATTTAAAAATTTGAAAGCCGAAATAACAATAGAAGAAGAACTCAATTCAAATCAAATCCATAGTTTTCTTAACGAATTAAAATATACATAATGGGAGTACTGACCGGACTAGTAGAAGTCGATCGTCAATTGTTTTTAAAATGCAGAACCGGACCCAATCGGAAACTATTACTTGAAGTCATCAGCGGATGGAAGGAACCGGAAGTTCTGGACTTGCCCAACGATTATAAATTCAATAGAATCAGCCAAGACAAAGCTTGGGATGATATTACATATTTGTTGGATAGCCTTGATGTACATCCTTTGCAAAGAGTCCATGAAAGAGGTCGGAAAATCACTAAACACCCGGACTTGTATTTTTATTTCTACCATCCTAAAACCTGCTTGGACAATATCAACTCCTTTGCAGAAGGAATGTTAATTGTGGATTCAATGTATGAAGCAATGGGAAATCCATCAACGGATTTGAAACTGGTAGAATTGGAAGAAAAGAAATATAAATACAAAAGCAAGGCCATAGCAAAAGAATCCCTTCAAGATGCATTTAAACTGTTAGGAGAATTCAGTCTCCAAAAATGGAAGGATAACACCGATAAAGATAAATTCACGGGCTATTGGGGCGACCCGATGCATGAATTTGATATTGATTATATTTTGCAGCACTATACGGAGGTTATTCAAATCATGACAGATGCTTTGTATGAAAAAAATGACGAAGGAGAAATTGTAATGAAGCACAATTATGTATTTTGGAGCCAATCTTGATACAATTGAATAATGGCGATATATCAATTTTATTTGGCGGTAGTTCCTAGGGAGGGTTTGATGAAAGCCTATGATTCCCTTCCGGGAAAATTAGAACCTACGACTGAAACAGGGTACTTCGTTTCAGGTACAAAGCCGGTATGGAGAGTCGCAGGAATTTCAGCTGGAGAAATCGTCCCATCCATAGATGCGATTATTCAAAGAGAAAATTGGACGAGTTCGGGCACTAACTTTGCATGGAAAACCTCGGGAAAGGATATTGACCATGATGTATGGATATCTACAGAAGAAGACAAGATTATAGAATTCTCGTTTCGAATCGATTTGAGGGATGATAGTTTTGATTTTTTGTCGAATATGTTGTCCTTGGTAGAATCGAATGATTGGATGGTAATGGATCGGGATGGTACCTTAGCTGATCCGAACTTTACCTCCGTAAAATATTTGATTAAAGAATCCAGAAATTTTAAATTCATGAAAAATCCTGAAGCGTTTTTGAGAAATTTAGATGAGAGATGAACCATTACGAAAAATATATTGAAATTAGATGGGCGGATTGTGATGCGAACCGTCACGTTCGGCATTCTGCTTATTATGATTTCGGTGCTCATGTCCGTATTCGTTTTTTCGCCGATATCGGAATGAATGACAAGGTGTTGAATCGATTAAGGATCGGTCCCATTATTTTCAAAGAAGAGTGTTCCTTTATCAAAGAACTGCACGCGGATGATACCATCCGAATCAATTGTTTGAAAGAAAAAATTTCAGAAGATGGAGGCCGATGGATACTGCATCACGAAATATTTAACGGCAAAGATGAAAAGGTCGCTCACATTACTTTAAAAGGTGCTTGGATGGACTTGGACAAAAGGAAATTGGCGATTCCGCCCAAGGTAATGGCTACCGCACTACACGGTTTGCCTTCCGGCGAATCTTATACTTATCGGAAAGGTGGCTAATTGGAGGGGAACTCAGCGGATACCAATTAGGTTATTATTCCTATGAATCACAAAGAAAGAATTAGGTTATCAAAAAAGTCCCTGTTCGGAACAAGCATCGGCGATGCTTTTGGAGATAGTTTTTTCGGTTCAACCGAAAAGATTAAAGAACATATACGACAACGGACCATGCCCGAAACCCGATGGGAATTTACCGACGATACGGTTATGTCCATCGCCATATTCGAACAATTAGAAAACAATAAAGGAAACATCAACCAAGACCAATTGGCGAGCCAATTCGTATTAAATCATGACAAGGATCCGAACCGGGGATATGGAGCCACCGCTAGACGGATTTTGCGTGAAATCGGCGAAGGTGCGGATTGGCGAATAGTCGCCCGAAGCGTATTTGACGGCATGGGTTCTATGGGTAACGGAGGTGCGATGAGAGCCGCTCCCATCGGAGCTTATCACCATGACAATATGGACTTAGTAAAAACCTTGGCTGAGCAATCAGCGGTTGTTACACATTCGAATATAGAAGGAGTCGTTGGAGCGGTCGCAGTTGCAATAGCGACAGCGATTGCCACTAGGAGCAAAATCGGTCATATTGAAATAAGCCCCTCCGACTTCATCCAAGAAATCGTTTTTCATTTACCTGATTGCGATACCAAGTTCAAAATTAAAAAAGCCGATTCTATACCTTCGACTTATCGGGTTGAAACCGTCACTTCCATCTTGGGGAATGGTGGGAAAATGTTAGCTCAAGATACCGTTCCTTTTGCCATTTGGTGTGCCGCCCACCACTTGGATGATTTTGAATCTGCTATGTGGAAGGCGGTGAGTGCTTTGGGCGATCGAGATACGATTTGTGCCATTGTCGGAGGCATTTCTATCATGTCTGCTCCTGAGAGTTCGGTTCCGAATCATTGGAAAGAAAGTGTTGAGGATATTGATCAAAGTGAATTTAGAAACACCCATGAAAAAATTTAAAAAACGTATTGAAAAAGCCCTGGAAAAATCATTTTGGGAAATTGAAGTGATTGATGAAACTGAACATTGGTGGAATCAAGAGCACTGGAAAGTGAAGCGAACGAAAACAGCTCATGATATTTCCTTATGGATTATTTTCATGGCGAATGAGGAAAACGAACGCTATGTTGATAAAGTCATTGCATATACCATTTTCCCTAAGAATAGGTTGTCCATTGAAAATAAGGTAGGGGAGCTTTGTATGCGAAAGGGGAATTTTGATGACAACTTATGGAATTTCATTTCCGAAATAGAGGGATGGTATATGCAATGATTTAATCCAATACGAAATTTTCAAAGTCAAGCGTAAACAAAGAAATTTCAGGTCGT
>JAHDCE010000224.1:5213-6875 GCA_020630045.1 Saprospiraceae bacterium
TTAATCCAATACGAAATTTTCAAAGTCAAGCGTAAACAAAGAAATTTCAGGTCGTTTTGCAGGCACATCCCACCAACCGTCATACTCAATGAATATGGGATAATATTTATCTTTGTATTGAGTTAAGCGAATCTTCATGGAGATGTCGAATTGGAAGGCTGTTCCGTTGTGTTGGAGCGTATAATTCCTAGCGACCACTTGAAAGGTTTCTTTGTCGAAATAAGTTTCCAAATATTTGATTACCGTTTTCTTTTTTTTCTTCGTTTTAAATTCATCCTTCACTTCGGCTTTAAAAACATAGCAATCCCGTTGTCCTTGATACATTTCATTGGAAACTGAGAAGTCATAATATTTAGCCATATCTTCTTCGAAGATGGCCGTCTTATCACCGATAAATGGGATGTCGGCCTTTTGTCCCGGATTGAAGATGAGCTTTTTTAATTCCGCCACATGCTTTTCCATTCCTTTTTTCGGACGGTTTTCACCATTACCTTTGCCTTCGCATTTTTCTCCTTGGGTATAGAATAATCGCCGATGCATTTTGGCGGTATAGTATTTCGGTTTTTTCCTTCTTTTATAGAACTTCCCGGAAGATTCTTCTTTGTCTTTTTCCATCGTCCGGCATGTACCGTCAGACAATTGGCGAATCGTACTTTTGTAAGCGGCGATTTCCTTGTCCTTGGTATTGAACATGGTCATTTCCGTTTCCATTTGATAAGTTGCCGTCCTGAGGTTTTTAAATGCCTTGTAGAAGGTTTTATCTTCCTTGACCATAGTGATGAACTCACCTACATCAAATCCTTTTTTTTGAGCGACGACCACAAAAGAGTCAAGTGTGACGGAAGCGGCAAAATCCCAATCGATGGAATCCTTATCTTGTGCTTGTATTCCCGTAAGGGAAATTAAAATGAATATTGGAATTAAAATGCTTGGGTAAAAGTTCATAACTTAAATATTTGAATCAAAAATACTGAAAATGGATGATTCCTTACAATTCGTAATACCTACCATTGAAACCGAAAGATTTCTCTTGAGGGAGCAAAATCCGGATGTCATGCGTCATATTTGGACCACCTATACCAAAGAGGAATTACTTCAGCATTTTGGATTTGAAAAAGAAGAACAATTAATTCCCGAAAGGGAAAAATTCCAAAAAGGATACTCAACACATTTTATCAGTTTTAAGTGGTGGGATATTTTCCGGAAAGGAGAAGAAAAAAAAGGAATTCGAGGCGGAATCGGATATCACACTTGGTACATCAAGCACCGTAAAGCGGAAGTCGGGTACAACTTACAATTAGAAAGTGACAAACGACAAGGATGGATGACAGAATTATTACCGATTGTCCTAGCTTATGGATTCGAGCAAATGGATTTATTCCGCATTGAAGCCAAGGTCAGTCCGACAAATGTCCCTTCTTTGAAGTTGCTCGACAAAAGCGGATTTAATAAAGAAGGACACCTGCGAGAAGATTACTTCATTGAAGGAGTTCCTTCGGATTCATTGATTTATGGACTTTTGCTTCCCGAATGGAAAGCAGGGGGTTAATCCCATTTACCGGAAGGTCATTGAGTTTTGAAAACATCATTATGAATTATTTTGTCCATTGTGGATATAATTGATATGGGATTTGTTTTCTTTGGGGTGAATTTGAAAGGAGC
>JAHDCE010000225.1 GCA_020630045.1 Saprospiraceae bacterium
GGCTATGCTTTGCGGCGAATGCCTCGTCTATTCCCAAAATAACGATTCGTCTTTCATACAAAAAATTCCGTGATAACATCTATTGCAATAAAAGAACAAAAAATATTCAAATAAGATTTTGATTCGTATTGCAATAATTTATCGTTTTCTAAAAGTAATAGAAGCGAAATAATTCACTCCGTAAGCGAAGTAATATCTATTCGGGAATCTATCGATATCCGTACCCTCAAAACGCAACTGCTCATAACCTCCGGTAGCGAAATCCCTATTGTTTAAAATATTACTCACACCAACATTTAAATAAATAAAATAATCGTTCTTGATCTTAAACGATTTTCCACCAAAAAAGTCGAGTGTATATTCCAAGTCCAAACGTTCTTGATCAATCGCTTCATTCCAGTCTGCTGTTCCATATTCTATTGGGTCAACCGCAGCCGAAGTACGACGATCCGGATTGAAATCCAAGTACCTTTCATCAAAAACATTAAAGCTTACCGTAGCGAACCAGAACTTAGAAGAATTGTATCTCAATCCAACAGAATAAGCCCTTTGCGGCGTTCCGGGAATGTAGAAGTTTTTCTGATAAATCGTTCGGTCAGAAACCAATACTTCGGAGCTATTGTCTTGTGTAATTTTAGCAGTCGGACGATTGGTATATGTATATTGTCCGATAGACGCCACAGCATTGGCACTTAATCCGGCGAATATCTTCGTCTCAACAGCCAACTCTACTCCAAAATGCTGTTTATCAATATCATTCAGGGTATAATTCACAAACGCTTGTTCTACATCATGGTAGAAACTCAAGGTGCGAACACCATCCAACATCCTAGTGAAATAAGCGCTTGCCCTTGCTTTGACAGCAGGTGACTTCAACATGTAACCGGCTTCTCCGGACATGATTTTTTCATCTGTCAAACCAGGCGCTAACTCATCACGGGTCCTAGGGGAAACATAAGCATTCCGGAAGGACGGCGCACGAGTTCCGTAAAGGCCGTTTGCGAATAAGAAATTACGTCCGTTAATCTTATATGTCAACCCACCTTTTACGTTATAATTGAAAAAACTTTGCTTCTCCGAATCACCAAAAGAGGAATCGGGGAAACGTCCATTGACATAGTTACCGGTCCGCCAAAAACGAGTGTTAGAAACCTCGGCAGCAATGAAGGCATCAATTTTACTAAATGAAAATTGTCCTTGTGTCCAAAGTTGTGTTTTTCGGATATTCGGATTGTAACTAAATCCGAAAACATCACCTTCTCGAATCACACGATTGGGTGTATTTAAATCGTTTTGCAACGCAGCTTCATTGTCCGGAAAATCACGTTCTGTAAAACGATCGACATCAATAAAAAAGTCACCTCCTAAAAGGTCTACCAAACGCTTGTGATTATGTCCTGTTTGCATTTGGAAATTAAACCCGGCATTCATGATAAATTTATCACTGAAAATTTTATTGAAATTCAATGCGAGATCCGCTTTCTTTTTATCGTACCTACGCTCCTCGACAATATACTTCGCACGATGACCGGTCACGGTATTTCCGGCGATACCGTTTGCATCTTCTTGTTCGAAATAAGAACTCTCGTCATAGTTGGCTTGATACATATAATTCCAATCCAATTGCAACAAATCGTCATTGCCTTTCATGGCATCATATAATTCTTGGGCGATTTCTTCATTTTCCGCCCAGCTAGGAAGGTAACGATAATAGTCCGGTCGCGGGTCACGGGCATTGGTCCAATCCAATGCCGTTCCACCATTCCTTCCGAATTGGAAACCAAAGGACGTATTCAAGGACATATCGTCCGCGATTTTCCATTTATGCTGGAGAATACCTACCGGCTGGTGGCTATTTCCTACACGGCTATTTCGTTTTTCACCTTCTTGATACCCCCAATACGGGTTGTAGTAATTCGTACCGGCCAATTCATATAATTCAGTGATACTGGCAGATTGCTTGCCTCTCTTGTTCGGCGCACCAAACAAAGTAGCACTGAAACTATGACTATCATTGAACTTCCTTTCAATACTGAAAAAGTAGGAATAGGCATCATAAAAAGTACCTTCCACATATCCTTCCTGTGCCCATCTCCTAGAAGCGGAAAGAGAGATAGAGGTTCCGTCTTCCATTGTTCCGGTAGAATAAGTCGCCATCAAACGATGGTCGTAAGAACGATTGGAGCTCGCATAACTAGCACGAAGCTGCTTCCATTGCGAACCGGCTCCGATATCAATGTGCATGGCACCGTTCAATCCTCCAAAAGCGAAGTCGGTGGGACTCAATCCCACAGCTGAGGAGCGATTGCGGAATACATCATTCAAACCACCCCAAGCTCCCCAGTAGGCAAATCCGGTTTCCAAATCATTCATTTGTACACCGTTTAGCAAAACGGGATTATGACTTCCGTCCAATCCGCGAGGGCGAAAACGAGCGACACTGAAATTAAAGGCCGTAGCATTGGTGAAAACGTCCCTGGATGCGGTTAATAGTCCGGAAACATTGTCATACTGACCCTCTGCATCCAAATCAGAATCGGAAAGGGTGACTGTCGGAATATCTTCGTCGTCCCTTTCAGCATCCCCCATGATGACCTTACCGAAATCTTTTTCGGTTTCATCGCCAAAGTACACCTCCATTCGATAACTCACATACCCTTCTTTGAACAATACCAAAGTGGCATTCGGGTCTTTGATACCCGATAGGACGAATGTCCCGTCATCCGCTGTTAAAACGGATACATTTGTTCCATCCACTGACACGCTGACTCCGGCGATGGGCAAGCCCACTGCATCCAACACCAACCCTTTGGCGGTGAATTGCGCTTGGGCGGCGAAGGCCAGACTCGCCAGTAAAAGGACGAGGAAAAATTGTTTCATATTTTACCGTAATTTTCGTTGAATGGACCCATGTCCAAAAATTCCGCACCAAATTTACATATTAGGACGCAGACTATATCATTCCCATAACAACTATTAATGATAATTTAAAGACAAGTTCGGGTGTTATTCCCTAATTTTGGAGCGAATTACAAACCAATCGGATTATGAAAAAGACATTTCTTCTCTTTTTTACCCTTGTTTTCGCCAACATGATTTTTGCGCAAAACAAAGAGTATAAGGTCGCTACACTAGGGTTTTACAATCTTGAAAACCTCTTCGACACTGAAAACGACCCTGCTATCAATGATGAAGAATTCACGCCGACCGGAGGGAGGCAGTGGGACGAAAAAAAATATTCCGCTAAGCTGGAAAACTTGTCAAAAGTAATCTCCGAACTAGGATCGGAACATTCAAAAGACGGTTTGGCGCTACTTGGTGTTGCCGAAATCGAAAACCGTCGGGTACTGGAAGACTTGGTCAAACAGCCGGCCATCAAAGATCGCAATTACCAAATCATCCATTATGATTCGCCGGATTGGCGAGGAATTGATTGCGCCTTACTCTACAATCCCAAATACTTCACCCCGACCGGTTCGAAGGCTATTCCTTTGGAATTGTATAATGACAATGGGGAACGTCGCTATACCCGTGATATTTTATATGTATCGGGTATGTTGGACGGGGAAGAAATCCACGTATTTGTCAACCACTGGCCTAGTCGTCGAGGTGGGGAGCGTGCCTCGGCTCCCAAAAGGAACAAGGGCGCCCAAACCTGCCAGGAAGTCATTAATGGCATCCTGAAAAAAGACAAGAAGGCGAAAGTATTCGTCATGGGCGACCTCAATGATGACCCGGTGAGTGATAGTGTCACCAAATTCATAAAAGGAAAAAAGAAAAAAGACCGCATCAAAACGGACGAGATGTTCAATCCTTGGATCGGACTTTATAAGAAAGGTATCGGAACGCTCGCTTATCGCGATGCTTGGAGCTTATTCGACCAAATATTGATGACCAAAGGTGCCGTAAAAGATAGCGACGGTTATTTTTTCCACCAAGCACGGGTCTATAATCCGAAGTACTTGGTACAGCCCTCCGGACGATACAAGGGTTATCCTTTCCGTACATATGGAGGAGGAACTTATCAAGGAGGATATTCGGATCATTATCCGGTTTACATCTCACTATTGAAGGAGGTGAAACGGCCTTGATATTGTTTTTTAAAAACTTATCTATTGAAATAAAACCCGGGAGAAGCATTCTGCTCCTCCCGGGTTTTATTTTACTTATTCGATTCTAAATATTGAATTAACCTGTCTTCCAAATCGGAAGGAAAAGGAACCCGCTCCTTGACTCCCACATACAATAAACCCATCGAAGGATTTTGTTCGAAGAGCCATTCGAACTTCCCCAACCAAACCAAAAGGTGGCGTTCCAATTTCCGTATATCCGGAAATTGACCGAATAATTCTTCATTACCTAATATCAATTCCAAAGACTTTTTATTGTATTTGTAAATGACCCGTTTAGAATAATCTCGCATCTCCATATGATCGGACAATTCGAATTCGTTCATATTGGAATAATGGGCATTAAAAAAATCTTCATGTTCCCTTGGTCCTCGAACGCTTAACCGAACTTCCATTTTCCGCCTTAAGTCATTTCTTATATCACATTGACTTTGGAATCCTTCGTAGGCAAAACTTAAAAATTCTACCAACTGTTGAATGACTTTCCCCAAGTCACCTCCATGCTCAGTTCCGGAAGTAGAATTTACTGCAACCTGTTCCTCTAAATCCGTCAACAATCCAAGAAGTCCTCGTCGGATTTTATTTTCTTCCACCATCTCTTCGGAGCCGGTCAATAACCCTTGTCGCGCTTTATCTTGAAGGGAATTGTACCAACCCTTTAGTTCCAAAACTTTATCATCCACGCCACGCCCGGAAAGCTCGGCTAAAACTTGCTTAAACTTATTGTGGACGACGAGTAGCCTTATTTCTTTGTAGGTTAGCATTTCTTCATATTGATTTTAACATATCATCAATTCAATATACAAAAAAGAGCCGCTCGAGAGAGCGGCTCCATACAATATTATCTTAATTTGAGAAATTTCACTCCTTAATACAACGCACCCCCGCACCAAGGGAAAAACCGTTTCCGGCAAATGAAATATTCGGTTCGTTATATATATTGACCACCGTTCTAGTTTGTGCGGTAGCATCCGTTTCTGTAGTAGCGAAGGTGGCGATGACCTGAGCCCCCGTAGCCGTTCCTCCTGAAGCGGCATAACCGTTGGGCAATGCTCTAAAACCAACTGCATCAGTCCCATTCCCTGAGGATTCTACCCAACCGAAATCCGATTTCAAAGCGGTGGCTTCATTCCCGGCATGCCCGTTTGCCGCCAAAAAGGCCTCTAGTTGTTCCCAATCGGCAGGCGTTGGAATTCTCCAGCCTTCAGGTGCCAAACGCCCGGAATTCAAGGCATGTTCATTATAAATCGCACCATAAAAATCGACGGGCAAATCTTCGTCATGTAAGTTATTCAAATCGAATGTGCTCGCCCATTGAAATTGAGCCCCTACCGTAGTGGGATGATACCAAGTGTCTCCAAATGTCCATTCTGGTAATGCCGTGCCGTCATTCAATGAGGTCACCTTTAGGTTTTCAACCATCCAAGTCTGATCTCCGATTTGAACGGTTTGATATACATTACCGTCAATATCCGTAACGGTTTCCGGCCCGGACATATCATCTTCTTCCGGCTCGTCTTCGGTGCATTGGACGAATAATAACATCGCGAAAAGCAATATTGAAAACTGAAATAAATTTTTCATGATTTAATGTTTTGATTTGATTCTAAAATGTTTCACTCTCCCTAATTTCAGACAACTTTAAAACATTGCTACCTGTCGGTTTCCTATCAGGTTCAATGTCCGTCTCATATATCCTAGGAGTTAAAGCCTCCGCAATATTATCAATGTTTTTGATAATCCCTATTGCAGTTATTTTGTTTTTATAAATATCTTTTTCCGTCACCAAATCTCCGAAAACGGTAATCGTACCAATGTGATCTTTGTGGTGAGCCCCGGGGCCGTTTTGATCACATTCCAAATAAATGATGGTTTCCTGTTTACCATCTCCATCTACATCTTTATATTCTGCATGGTACACTTTGGCGGTATGTCCGACGACATGGATTTCATCACCTTCATCACGACTAAAATCCGTAATGACATCATTGCCGATACGTTCTACCCAATGATCGTGAATATGGGTGTTTTCTCCGGCTACTTTCATCCATTTAAGCATGCCGTCATCAGCAGTGTGCTTATTCAAATATTTCTCCTTGGCATTCATCAGGGCGATAAAACGGAAAACGTCCGCTCCCCGCCCCCCGGTCAATACATCATTCCCTTTAACTGGATGTTCAGGATTCAAAGTTTTTGTCGCGGGATGAATCAGGTTGTCAGGATCGCGATACGGATTGTAATCACGTCCTACTCTCGCCTCGCCTCCATCACTGCGACTGACCAAAATATCATTGCCTTCTCCTCCAAACAATTGATCTTCTCCCCTTCCTCCATCTAAAAAATCGTTTCCGGCTGTACCGGTAATTTCGTCATCACCATACCCACCGTGAACATTGCTTCCCGATAGTTTTTCGTCAGCATCCGTACCTAGGACCAGCAACGCCTCAGGTTGATCATAATAATCCGCATCATTGGGCAATACATCAAAGTCATTGTAACATGAGTTTAAAGACAATACTCCTAGGGTGGCGAGCAGCCCCGTTGTCAAGATATTCAGTTTCATAAGTTTCGTTAGATTTATTGATGTAGTATTGCTTCATATTGTAATAAAATGATGTTTCTTATTTCAATAAAAAATACGGTTCCGGAAAATGTAAGCGCTTACATTTCCAATACATTTTAATGAAATAAAAGGGAATTTCTACTTAGTACAGTGTGTAATAAGTTCTTTGAAATTTTGAGG
>JAHDCE010000226.1 GCA_020630045.1 Saprospiraceae bacterium
GCTGCCATGACCGCCGAAGAGCTGATCGGAGAATTGAATACTTGTTTTAGCGCATTCGATGAAATCGCCGGAAAATATGGATTGGAGAGGATCAAAACCATTGGCGACTCCTATATGTGTGTAGGCGGAATTCCTTCTATGGATAAAAAATTTCCGGTAGAGGTCGTCAAGGCCGGGTTGGAAATACAAATTTATATGAAGAATCGGATGGATGAAAAGTCTGCTGCCGGGACTGACTATTGGAATACACGTGTCGGCGTACACTCGGGCCCGGTTATCGCGGGAGTGGTTGGTAGTAGGAAGTTCGCTTTCGACATCTGGGGAGACACCGTCAATACGGCGAGTCGGATGGAAAGCCATGCAGAACCCGGAACCGTAAATGTTTCTGAAGCCACTTATCATTTAATCAAAGAAGATTTCGAATGTTATTACAGGGGAGAATTCGAAGTAAAAAACAAAGGCATCATGAGAATGTACGGAGTGAAAGGGGGCTAGGATTATCCGGCGAATAGGAACCTGCATCTTCTCAAGGCATTGTTCGATTTTTTGTTTTTGGATGAGTTGTCTTTGTTTTTTGCATTGAAGTCATTCAATAATTCCTTCCTTTTGGTAATTTTCGACTTCTTAGATTTGGCACGTAACATAATAATGAGATTTGTTGGTTGCAATTAATAATACAAATATCGGCCACCCATCCGCTTAGATTTTTCTTTTTAGGTGAAGTGCCGTTTTCCGTCGGTAGAATATGGAGAGTAGGGCTTCCTTTCGGTGAAATGACGTTTTTTGAGGGTGAATGAAGGGGAAAGAAGATTTCTTGATATTATCTTAACTTTTTATCTTTATGTCGAATAGACACAAACAGTTGAATTGAAAAACTTCGTACTAAATAACGAAACCCTTAGGGTTGAGGTGAGCGCTATTGGAGCCTCCCTCACTTCCATTTACTTGCTTGATAAACATGGGGAGGAAATCAATGTCCTATTGACCAAACCTGAAAATGAAGAATGTTGTCCCTATTTGGGCACGACTATCGGTAGATACGCCGGAAGGATTTCATTTGGCAAATTCGAATTGGAAGGAGAAATCCATCAATTGGATAAGAACTGGAGGCAGCATCATTTGCACGGCGGAAAAAGGGGATTGCACCAAGTAGAATGGAAAGTATTAGAGCAGAGGGACCAGCAAATCACATTCGGCTATTTTTCACATCACAAACAAAACGGATATCCCGGTAATGTATCGTTTCGTGTCACCTATTTGTTAGAGGAAGATGGATTGAGTATTATCTACAAAGCGACTCCCGATCGACCCACTCATATCAACATGACCAATCACTCCTATTTCAATTTGAATGGAACCGGTGATATTTTAGAACACGAACTGAGGATTCCGGCGACACATGTGCTTGAATTGGGTAATGATTTACTTCCTACCGGAAATAAAATTGAAGTCCGGGATTCAGTTTTTGACTTTTCAAGCCCGAAAAACGTCGGTGAAAACATCTCGGATTCTCAGCTGGATATGACGGATGGATTCGATCATACATATATATTAAAAGAGAACAATTCTGATGAGTTGATATTCGCAGCGGAATTGTTTGCCAAAACTTCCGGTATCTCCTTGGAAATTTGGACAACGGAACCCGGACTACAACTATACACCGGCAATCATTTAAACGGTGGCTTGGATCGCCCCGAGGATTGCAAAATATTCAAGTACGCAGCCCTTTGTTTGGAAACTCAACATTTTCCGGATTCTCCGAATCGACCGGACTTTCCTTCTACTGTTTACAGCTATTCTTCTCCTTTTAGGAGCAAAACAACATTTGTTTTTAATATGGTTGATTGAATTTTGTTTAATGAATTAGTATAAAATCGTAAATTTAGTTAAACAAAAAATCTGCTTTTTAGTTAGGTGTTTTTTTGAAATTAAAACACTTAATCATGATTAAATCAGCTAGCTGGTTGAAACTTCTTTCTCTACTTTTGGTACTTTCTGTATTTGTAGCCTGTGACGACGACGACGATGATGGAATGGAAGGCCCGATGACCATTACCGCCACTGCTCAGGCGGATCGCGATTTATCCATCTTGGTTCAAGCCTTGGTAAAAGCCGATTTGGCGACTACGCTTGAAGGAGATGGCCCCTTTACCGTTTTCGCTCCAAGTGATGCCGCATTCACCGCATTTTTGTCCGCGAATGGATTCGCATCTTTGGATGATGTTCCGAATGATGTTTTGACGAATGTATTGTTGAACCACGTTGTTTCAGGAACGGCAAGATCTACAGATCTATCTTCCGGTTACATTACAACTTTGGCGACAGCCGCCGCAGCTCCATCCCAAAATGTAATGGCATATGTCAGTACTGATGGTGGAGTGACCATTAATGGCGCTTCTTCCGTAACGACTGCTGATATTGAAGCTTCAAATGGTGTCATCCACAAAGTGGATGCAGTTATCGGATTGGCTTCAGTGACTACTTTGGCAGCTTCGAATCCTGACTTTTCAAACCTTGTCGCTGCTTTGACTCGATCTGATTTGAGCGCTAACTACGCAACAGTATTGGATGATGCTACTGCTACTTACACCGTATTCGCTCCGAATGATGCCGCTTTCGGTGCTGTTTTGGATGAATTGGGATTAACTGCGTTAGGTGATATTCCTGCTGCAACCCTAGAAGCCGTATTGCTATACCATGTTGTTGGTGGAGCGAATGTAAGAGCAGCTGATGTAACTGACGGATTGGTGGTGACTCCATTGAATGGAGTGACTTTCACAATGAATACCGCTGGCGGTGTAACGATTACTGATTCTGCCGGACGAGTGACCAACGTTGTTGCAACTGATGTACAAGGAAACAATGGAGTAATCCACGTGATTGACCGCGTACTCTTGCCACTATAATCGAGCTTTTGGTTTTAGAATAGTTATAATTAAAAAAGAACCCTGCAAACATTCGTTTGCAGGGTTACTTTTTTTAATCTTGATAGATCGATGAATTTGACATTTGAAATCCATTATTTATTGTCATCCAAAATTTTAGGATTCGGATTCTCGGGCTTTTCAAACAAGGTTTTCAAAGACCAAATAAGTATTGCTGTCGCACCGGCTTCATCCAAATTTCCGAAGAATGGCATATTGTCCGGAATAAATTCCACAATTCCCACAGTCGGATTGAGAATATAAACTATGGAAACGGCGACACCCAAAAAAGCACCTACTTTTTTCATATTTCAATTGATGATTTGTTCTATTCAGTTAGACGCATCGGATGACATAAGGGTTCATTTCCTTGGAATCCTTCGACGAACGTAGTAAAAAATATGATGAGCGTACCGACATCAAACCAATCAAACCCATTAGGTTTGTATCACACCGGGGTTGAATTTGGCGACCGGAGCGTTATTCGCCGCTTCGATTCCCATCGAAATCACCTTGCGCGTATCTAATGGATCAATGATACCATCCACCCACAATCTAGCTGCCGCATAATAGGGCGAAGTTTGCTTATCGTATCTGGATTTGATTTTTTCAAACAATGCTTTGGACTCTTCCTCATTGGGCTCTTTTCCTTGAGCCTTTAATGCAGATGTTTGGATTTGCATCAACACCTTGGCGGCTTGGCTTCCTCCCATGACCGCCACTTTGGCCGTAGGCCAAGCATAAATCAACCTAGGATCATAAGCTTTGCCGCACATCGCATAATTTCCGGCTCCATAAGAGTTACCCATGATGATGCTGAATTTCGGAACCGTTGAGTTGGAAACCGCATTGACCATTTTCGCACCGTCTTTGATGATGCCGCCATGTTCCGAGCGCTTGCCGACCATAAATCCGGTGACATCATGCAAAAACACCAAAGGAATTTTTTTCTGATTGCAATTCATGATGAATCTGGCCGCCTTGTCGGCGGAATCGGAATAGATCACACCTCCGAATTGCATTTCGCCCTTAGCGGATTTTACGACTCGTCGGTTATTGGCGACAATACCGACCGACCAACCATCGATGCGAGCATATCCGCAGATGATGGTTTTTCCATATCCTTTTTTGTATTCGGTAATTTTGGAATCATCCACCAAGCGTTTGATGATTTCTAATGAATCATAAGGTTTGGCCGGGTTTTCAGGGAAGATACTATATATCTCTTCAGGATCCAATTTGGGTTTCTTGGGCGCTACTCGATCGAAACCCGCATTTTCAAATGTTCCCATTTGTCCTACTAGGGTTTTTATCGTATCCAGACAAGTTTTGTCATCCGGCATTTTGTAATCGGTCACACCCGATATTTCGGATTGAGTCGTCGCTCCTCCTAGGGTTTCTTTATCGACATTTTCGCCGATAGCCGCTTTTACTAGGTAAGGGCCCGCTAGGAATATCGACCCGGTACCCTCTACGATAAGCGCTTCGTCGGACATGATCGGGAGATATGCTCCACCGGCCACACAGCTTCCCATAATGGCAGCGATTTGCGGAATGCCCATACTGGACATGACCGCATTGTTGCGGAAAATTCTTCCGAAATGCTCCTTGTCCGGAAATATCTCATCCTGCATCGGTAAGAATACCCCCGCACTATCTACCAAGTAAATAATGGGAAGGCGGTTTTCCATGCTGATTTCTTGAGCCCTCAAATTGACCTTTCCGGTAATGGGAAACCAAGCTCCGGCTTTAACAGTGGCGTCGTTGGCGACAATCATACATTGCCTACCATTTACATAACCTATACCGGTGACCACTCCCGCACTAGGACAGCCGCCATATTCCTCATACATTCCATCTCCGGCCAGCGCACCGACTTCCAAAAACTCAGACCCTTCGTCAGTCAGGTATTCGATTCGTTCTCGTGCCGTCATTTTGCCTTTGGCGTGCTGCTTTTCAATTTTCTTTTTACCTCCTCCGAGATGAATCTTTTCGAGCCTCCTTTTTAACATGGAGACTCCAAGTTTCATCGCGTCTTCGTTCATACTCTTGGCTAGGTCGATTTTTCCAGTTTTCATAGTGTAAATGACTTTCATTATTCCCTTACGGGAAATGAAATTTTTCATCACCGCAAGGAATCGCGAAAATACAGGAAATCCCGGTAACACAAGGAGGAGAGAGGTATAATTCTCACTTTGATCAATCTCTAGGAAACGTTAAATTCCAAGATCTGTCCTTGCACTACACAATAGAAATCGGGATATTTACTTTTATTAATTGTAGTGCGGATTATTTCATAAATTCAAAATAATTTGCCTATCATTGACATATGATTCGAACTTATTTGTTCTAATCTGTTGTAAACCAACCACATTAACCATTTTTTGAATTGTAAAACCTTATTCTTATGAAGCGTAACACGGCAAACAAGTCTAAGACCAAGTTCACCTCTATCTCATTTTTAAAGGGGATAAAGTCAAAGATTCGCAAAAACGCTAAAACTACAAATCGGTCCGGCGGTTACTCAACACCCAATAAACAGGGGAATAACCGAGGATGATTTTTTAAAATAAAACAATTCGGAATTCGGTCGGGGCAAAAATCCCGACCGTTTTTATTTTGTGCCTAACCTTATCGTTTTTCGTACTCTTCGATTAACCTGGATTTTGAAGGCGAAACCACTCCGGGTTCTTCACACACAAGTCCTCCTGCCAAGTTCGCCAATATCGCCATTTCATCAAGGGGGAATTCCGCCGCCAAACATAGGGCGGCAATACTGATTACCGTATCTCCCGCGCCGCATACATCTGATATTTCCCGTTCCTTGATCGGAAAGATTTTTTTTATTCCCGCTCCATCCAAATAGATACCATGTTGTGAAAGTGTAATGAGGGATATTGAATTCGACAATCGGGTTTTCAATTCTTTTGAGGCACGATTTAAACTATCTAGGTCAGATGGACAGATTTCCGTTTGGGTTTGTGTCCTGATTTCTTTCAAATTGGGTTTGAATAAGGTAATATTCCGGAATGCGTAGAAGTGGTCTTCCTTAGGATCGGCAAGTGTCGGGATGCCCAGTTCATTACATTTATTGATACATTTTTGAATGATTTCTGGAGATAAAACCCCCTTGTTGTAATCTTGAAAAACCCAAGCGGATATTTGACTATCTAAAATCGAAAGACTCAGTTGTTGTAATTGCTCAAAATCGCCGGCTTGGAGGGCAGAGGTGGTTTCTTCATCGACTCTCAGCAATTGTTGTCCACCCGACCAAATCCTCGTTTTAACTGTAGTAGGTCGTGAAGGAACGACTAGTATTCCCTTAGTGGTGATTCCTTTTTGACGAAGCAGCTCCATGACTTTTCGGCCGGCCGGATCATCACCGACAATTCCGACGAGGATGGGCGTACCGCCCATATCGGCGATATTCAAGGCGACATTCGCCGCACCGCCAAGCCTGGCATCCGTAGATTTTTGTAGTAAGACAGGAACCGGAGCTTCGGGGCTGATCCTTTCTACCGAACCATATACATATCTATCGAGAATAATGTCTCCGATGATGACGATTTTTTTTCCTTCCCATTTTTGGAATGAACCCTTCGACATGTCCTTTCTATTGAAATTTGAATATCAAACTTACAAAATGATAGTTTAATACCCTGTAAACTAAATAATATTAAATTTTGAAAACATCTTTTGCCCTGACTCCGCTTTGCATCCTCGCCATGATAGCTGCGGCTATCAGGCTCCGGGTGCTCATTGATTCATGACAAAATCTTGTTCCCAATTCTTTAACTTACTTAGTTTACAGTGTATTTAATAACTCATTGCACGGTTTATTAAAGCAACTTCTATGATAAAAAAAGAACCGCCTATGGGGTAGGCAGTTCTTGAATAAACTATAAACAAACAAAACATTAGCCAATCTTAGGAGAAGGTGT
>JAHDCE010000227.1 GCA_020630045.1 Saprospiraceae bacterium
ACGAATATATCATGGTCGTCGTCATCACAAAATGTCAAGTTGAAACAATATTGTTGACCTGCGCAAATCACAGGAAGGTCTATAGTTTGGGGAGATGGATTCGCCGGGTCACAGGAGCTATTGGGTAGAGAGGCGACGGGGTCTTCAATTAAGACTTCGCAATCATCCATCACTATAATTTGGATATCTCGTGTAGTCCTACCTACAACAGCTCCTCCTCTACGCTCAATAACTTGAATTCTCGCTATTCCAATTTCCCTTTCATCTGTATCGTATGGATCTGGATTAGGATAAGGATTTGGTCGAGCTTCAAAAGTAATTACTCCGGTATTAGGGTTGATATTAAATCCATTCCAAGTTGTAATAGGATCGATACTACTATAATCATACAAATATTGAACCACTCCGGATCCGTCTTCACAAGGGATGAGGGAAAATTCAAGAGCGTCTCCATCAGGGTCAGTAATTCCATAGTCAATGGTTTGAGGTTCATTAAGGCATACATAATGTACCGGAGGGCCATTAAATGTTGGCGAACTGTTGTTGAAAAAAGACCAAAAGGAAGTCTCTAGAAGCATTGGTGCTCCATGGACACCATGGTCAATTGTTGTGATTTGTGAGTTTCTGTCTTCGAATACCTGAGCTAATGTTATGAACCCGCACGAATTAGGAACAGTAAAGGTTCCTGTAAAAATATATTGTTCAAATCCTCTTGGAGCAAGATTGTCATTGTGTAATTCACAGTGGCTAATTTCACCTGGACACAATTCAGGAACAAGAGTAGCATCCGGGAGAAAAGACCAATGGATTTCGTCCACTGTTCCACAATTGCTCGAATTCACGTCTAGGGTGAAAGCATCAATTTGTTGACCATGACAATCTCTGACAACCAAAATTTCAACTGAATACTGTTTCAACCCATTGGGAAAAATAGTGTCAAGTTTGTAAGTAATATCCCCTCCTACAAAATGAGTTGCCCTAGCACCTTCCCAACAAAAAACGGAAAGGATAAACGTCAATAAAATAAAACTGTACTTGTACATAATTAAAGGTTTTTAGGATTCGCTGGGTAGCGAATACATGATTCATTTTGGATTTTACTTTAGGTCGTTAAATCATGTTTAGCGATTTGCGAATCAATGAGTAAATTAGATTTCGAGCATATGCTCGAAATGAAGTGGAGTGAAAGAAATTTGACAAAGTCATTTTGTTCTTTGGCGATTTGAAAAACGCAGACATAGCCGTAGCTATGTTGAGTATTTTCAAAGAAGCGAAAGGGCAAAAGGGTGAGTCAAAAAATTGCAAACCATTTCATTTCGAGCATAAAATTATAGGAGGTGGAAAGCCCGCGCTTGCGATTTTTGTGAAACCTCGTTTTTGATTGCTGAATATCCTGAACCGGTTGCTGAACTATTTTTGAATATGAATTTCGTATAAGGAGATGCATTGAAATCCATTTTGTATCTTTATCGAGAATTCAAAATTCATTTTTCTACCTCCCACATATCATATTTTATAAGAAAAAGACTCTATGCAGATGGCAAGTGATTTCAAACCGAAAATGGAGCAGTATGAAAATTGTGATTATTGAAGATGAACCCCGGGCAAGAGACTTACTTCAAACCATCATCCAAAGAAAATGTACCGGAGTGGAAGAAATCCATGATGCGGACAATTTGGCGGATGGTGTAGCCTTAATTAAAAAGGTAAATCCGGAATTGGTTTTTCTCGATATAGAATTGCCAAATGAACCCGGTACCAGAATCCTAAATCATTTTACGGATCAGGAAGTGAATTTCGAAATCGTTTTTACAACGGCATATAGTGAGTACGCATTACAAGCCTTCGAAATGAACGCGATAGATTATCTACTCAAACCACTTCGTCCGGAAAAGGTCAAAATGGTCATAGAGAAAGTAAAGGCCGATAATAAACATCGAAGAACCAAAGAAAAACTCAAAGAGTTTACGACTTCATTAGAAAATCGTACTTTCAAAAAAATAGGGCTTCCCAATAGTGAAGGCATCATGTTCGTACCGGTTGAAGAAATCATCAATGTCGAAGCGGATGGGATGTATGCCCGGGTTTATACGTCAGATGGAAGTATGCATATTGTCACCAAACCTTTGAAGTTTTTTAATCGATTATTGGAAATGTTCGATTACTTTTACAAACCCCATCGGTCGCATATTATCAACTTTAATTATGTGCAACAGTATTCGAAAAAAGATGGAAATAGTATCATTTTAGAAAACGGACGGGATATTCCCATAGTAAAAGAAAGAAAGGATGAATTTTTGGAAAAAGTCTATTACTTATAACTATAGGTGGTCGGTTTTTTTCCTTCTATTCAGCCTTGCCCTTATTTCAATACAAAAGCTGTCGGCGCAAGAACCCGCCTTTTATAGTTTTAATGAACAATACGGTTTTGATGAAAATGTCATATACGATTACGAATATGACCAATACGGCGATTTTTGGATCGCTACCTCAAACGGTTTGTATCGTTATGATGGCTCCATATTTCATGAATATTATCACAAAGGATTTCCTAGGGAATATGGTCGGATTAAAATGGATGGCTCAGGTCGTATTTTCGTCCAGACCTTTATGGGACAAATCTTATATGTAGAAAATGATAGCCTCCATTTATTTGGTGATTATTCGGATAAAATGACCCATCTGTTCGAATATGCGGTGGCTAAAGATGGCAGAGTATTTATCCAAGCAGGTAGAAGCATTTTTATTCAAGATTCTCCTTCCGATTCCCTTGTTAAGATTAAAGCTGTTAAAGGACTGAGTAATGATGTCAGAACACTTTCATTAACTCCACAGGAAGATTTGGTTTTTCAATATTACACGGCCTTTCAAGATGGAACCGACAAGTTTTATCGGGTGATGATTTTAAAGGGCGGGGAAATGGTTGAACTGGGGAAAATTAAATTCAAAGGTCGACCTGTTTGGCCCTTGTCCAAGATTTACAATGGGAAATTGTATTTCATGCATTATTCTGATGTCAAGACCCGCATTTTTGAAATTTCCGATACTTTAAGGATGGTCTATTCGATAGGCGAGAGATGGACAAGGGGTATGATTCAAGATTTTTATATTGATAAAAATCAAAGACTTTTCCTATCCTCAAAATCCGGGTTGTTTCCTTTTGACGAAAAGGGTAGTCCGTTGTCAGAACACCCTTGGCTTGATTATAAGAATGTCGGTGAGATCATGCTGGATAATGACGGCGTATTATATGTAGCGACCTTGAATAAAGGGATTTTAATAGCACCTCGAATACAAGTACATGTAGACAAAAGAACCGACGTCGGGTTGTCGATGGGAGTTATGGATGATAATGGAGGGATTTATGCATTGGATACGAGGGGGCGGTTGCATGTAGATAATCGATTTTTTAATGCTTCAATAAAAATACTCGATGGTTTTCGATCTCCCGGTCCTATATCATTTGATCCGTTTAATCAAAAGATCAGTGGAGCCGCTCCTAACTTTTTTAATTATGATATAAGGACTTCTAGTTTCTACTTGGGAAATCAAGATGGATTCAAAAGAAGGAAGTATTTAAAAAAGGGAGTCAGTGTCATTACATATTCGACCTCTTCTATTCTTCTTGTTAAGAAAGATAATGAAGCACCTGAAAGTTTGAGAAATAAACTCGATTCTTTTATATGGAGTCCAGCGAAAAGGTATTGGTACAAAACGCTAAGGAAAAAAAGATGTCATGCATTAGCTTTAGATAAGGGTTGCGAAAATTGTTTTTATATCGGCTACGTTGATGGATTGTTTTATTATGAAAATTGGACAGAGGGAAGTCGGGTTCTTGACGATGGGAAAAATATAATTGCCGAGTATTTATTTGAAGAAAACGACGAAGTTTGGGCGGGTACACAAGCAGGTATATTATACCATATGAAAAATGGTATAATATTGTCCAAGTACAATATAGGCGAACCTATTGTAAGAATTTCTAAATGGAACGATGAAATTATTTATTCGAATAATGAGGGTGTAACTCGATACAATTTAAAAACAGGAAAAAAAGAGATCATAAATTGGTTAGATGGTCTCATTAAAGAAAAAGTGGTTGACATTTTTGTTGTAAACGATACCCTGAAAATAATTAGCGAAAATCACTTTTCTTATATTCCCTTAAAGGTGAAATATGAAAATGAAAAACCTCCTGTTTTTAAAATGGGATCAATTACTGTAAACGGAGATTTATTGCCCTCTAAACCCGCGTATGATTTTCCACATCATAAAAACGATATCCGGATTCAATTTGGAGCTTTGTCTTTTCGAAGTAGGGGAGAACATACTTTTTATTACAAAATGAAAGGGATATCAGAAAAATGGTCACAAACGACGGCCTACGCTCCTTTTGCTTCATTTCATGATTTGCGACCGGGACAATACGAATTCCAAGTTAAAGCTTGTAATGAAGACGGTATTTGTTCGGAAGTGCATCGTTTGCCGATTACGATACGGCCACCGTTTTATCGTACACTTTGGTTTTATTTATTAATAACAATATTGATATTAGGACTGTTTTGGTGGATTGTTCAACAAAGATTAAGAGTCATTGGGCAACGAGCGGAATTAAGACATGAAAAAGAAGTTTTGGAAAAAGAATTGTATCGTTCTAAAGTAGCGGCTTTCCAAACACAAATGAACCCGCATTTTATATTTAATGCATTAAATACCATCCAAGATTTTATACTGAGAAATGACCCCGATTCCGCAAGTGAATATATGGCGGATTTCGCTGACTTGATACGGAGTTATCTCAATCAAAGCGAAGCCCGAAGTATCGCTTTGGATGATGAAATACAAATGTTGTCTTTGTATTTGAAATTAGAACAAGTACGCTTCGGCGATGAAATGGAATATTCGATCAAAACGGAATTGTCCAAATACAAAGATGAGTATGAGTTGCCGGTCATGTTGATCCAGCCTTTCGTAGAAAACAGCATCAAACACGGCTTATTCCACAAAAAAGGTGAAAAACGATTGGATATATTATTTTATGAAGAAAACAATTATTTAATCTGCGTCATCACCGACAATGGAGTCGGTAGGGAATACACCCAAAAAATTCAAAGGAATAAAGGCAAACACAAATCTTTCGCGACAATAGCGATAGACGAACGTGTCCACCTCGCAAATCAATTCAGTGGAAAACCCATACATATCCAAACCTTAGATTTAAAAGATGATAATAGCATCCCCCTAGGAACAAGAGTCATCATCAAAATGCTCATGTGACCCTTATTCATATTTTTTATTCACCGGAACAGCTAGCCCGACTACTAGCACCAACGAATTTGTTCGGGATTTATATTCCTGAGAATCCGGGGCTGAGTTGGTACTTGTTATTCCCATATTATACCTCAATTCAAATTGCAAAATCGAACCTCCTTTCGAATCGATGAACATCCCGACACCCGAAAATAATCCGAAGTCTACACGGTTGCTGGGGATATAGGAAACCACTTCCTTTTCCGGGGGATTTATATCTATAAGGTCCGTTTCTTTATTGCTTAATAATACGCCTAAATATTGCCCGCCATGAATAAACGTACCAACTTTTCCCGGCCACCTGTATTGTATGGATACGGGAAGTATGATGTAATCCATGCGTTGACTCCTAATAATGATATCGGTAACATTTTGGAATTGATCATTTAGTAGGGTGAAATCGTGAAACCCTTTCCGTTCAAAGCTGAGTCCGCTCTTGAACGATAAATTATTTTTATAATTGTAGGTGACTGTCGAACCGATGGTAAAACCCATGCCTGCATGACGAAAGTTGTGTACAGGATATTTCCGCATCCATTTTATACTTGGCCCGGCTTCTATCCCTATTTCAAAACCACTATTTTGCCCCCATGACACAAATGAACAAAGAACCAATATGATGATGATTGTATTTTTCATACTTGATTTTATTTTGATTTGACCAATAGATTCATCACGATAAAGAGTACCTGTTAAAATTATAGGACTACTTTTGAGTGCGATGATGAAAATAAATAGAAGAATGATAAATAAGATATTGGCATGGCTCTTATTGCTGATTTTATTTTCCTGCTCTTCTCCATCTACAAAAGACCCCGAATTAATAATTGCCGCCGCTTCCAATACCCAATTCGCCCTAGCAGAAATTACCGAAAGGTTTACCGAAAAAACAGGTGTCGAATGTCAGTTGATATTGGGCTCTTCTGGCAAACTAACCGCTCAGATTCGACAAGGTGCCCCCTTCGATATTTTTCTTTCGGCGGATATGAAATATCCCGATGCTTTATTTGGTGAAGGTTTCGGAAAAGAACGCCCTGGCATTTATGCATACGGAAAATTAGTTCTATGGACAAAAGATGAAAATCTCGAACCGTCCCTTCTGAACTTGGAAGACAGCAGAATTCGACACATCGCCTTTGCCAATCCTGATACTGCCCCTTACGGGAAAGCCGCCATGCAAGTATTGCGGACATATGGATGGCATGACAAATTGAAACATAAATTCGTCTTCGGAGAAAGCATTTCTCAAGTCAATCATTTTGTTGATAAAAAAGCTGCTGAAATTGGATTCACCGCACTTGCGGTTATTCAGGGACTTCCCGAACAAAAACAAGGGAAATGGGAAGAACTTCCTCCCACATCCTATTCGCCCATCGCCCAAGGAGCGGTCATCGTCCATGAAACCGAAAAAGCGGAACTGTTTTACCGTTTTTTGTTTTCAAAGGAAGGACAGGATATTCTCAAAAAGTACGGATATTCGATATGAACTAACTTTATCTCTAATGGGAATAAAATTTGAAAAAGTAGCTTTCTTTTGCATCCTTGCCTTGAC
>JAHDCE010000228.1 GCA_020630045.1 Saprospiraceae bacterium
CAAAGCGTTTTCCAATATGCTTTTTTAATATTAAAATACAGTGGTTCATGTATTATTTCATTCCCATAAATATCCACTGATTTCAAATGAAACACATATCGCTTTGACGAAAGTCCAAGGTAATGCTCCATCCTTCCGGAAGATTCTTTCCATTCCGTTTCATAGGGTTCTAACTTGGTATAATATTTCACTTTTCCATTGCTCGGAAAAGACATTAAATGGTAACCTATTTTAATATTGTTTTGGTCATGTTCGAGTTCAATTTTTCCATTCTTCCATTCATCTTTTCCATTGACTTCGAATGTCATCAATTTCAAATCTTTGTTTTTGATTTGATAACTTTCTTTTCTATTTCTATTCACTTTAAAAACATAACCCGGAGACGCCACAAAAATATCATTCCCCAATGCATAAACATCAAATACGTCATTTCCGATCAATCCGTCGCTTTCGTCATACCGTTCTTTTTCTAGATTGTTATCACTATCAATTATTTGAAGCCCTTCACTTCCGGCAATCAAAACTTCTCCATCCAACCCGGGGCGAATCTTCCTAATCATTAATACATCAGACACTTTTTTCAATTTCGTTTTATCGTAATCATATCGAAACAATCCGTCTGTTTGAGTTCCTATCCAAAGCGATGTCGAATCACTATAAAGCGTCGAAATATTTTTTAACTCATTGTTCTTTTTAAGCTTTTGTTTTTCTTGGACAATAGGTTTGAATTTATCCTTATATTTTTTCCCTTCAATGTTAAAAACAAATACTCCCGAAGAATTGGCAACAAGTACTCGCTTTCGATATTTATCATAATGCAATGTTGTACAAAACAATTCGGAATCAATTGTAAGGTTCACTTTTTGGGCTGACAAAAATTGACCGTATTGCATACTTCCATTTACACATCCACAATATTGTTTCTTATCCTTTAAAAAAACAATATCCTTAAGGTTATTAAGAGTGTACATATCAGGGTTTAATTCCTTTCTTGTGTCATTAACTTTCACCAGTTCAATTTTGGGTAAGTTCCAAGATGATTTTTTTTTCCATAAATGCTTGGATTCTTGACTGGCAATCATCGTTATTCCAAATGGAGAAATCGCAGCACTTTTAAACCTATTGTTATTTTCGTTATTTTCGGGTTCGACAACATTCTCCAATTTGCTTGTCCCCACCTTATAAGCTCCCACGTTATCTGTAAAAACCAATAAGTCCTCATCATCCGTCATTAAAAATTGTTCAAATGAAATATCATTTTTATTAGGAGAGTCCAACAATGTCGTTTTTCGTTTTTCTTTGGGTAAAAGAAGAAGTCCTCCCTCCCTTGTCCCTATCCATAAATTCCCCTTTGAATCCTTGAATGACCGGAGGATATAGTATTTATTTTTCAATACGTCATATCTCATGGAATCCAATACGTTTCCATCAAAGTCAAATTCTACAAAGCTATTCGGCTTACTAGTTATCATTTTATCATCATGAAAAGAAGAGGTATTGCGGAGACTTCCGCTAAATGTCCTTCTCTCTATTTGTTTCCACTTTTTCGAATTTATATTCCAAAACAATAAGTCATCTCCAACCACTACAATCCCTCTATTTTCATCTAACATAAAAAGGAATTGGGCCGTCTTATCAGTCGGCTCCCCTAGTTCCATCATCTCTATACCCCCTCCTTGCCGATTCATATACAATTTCCCTTTTTTAGGGAAATAGGCAAGCGAATTATCAAACAGATGCGTTAATGCCAAATATTCATCGTGTGTATATACCTCCAAGGAATCCCCTTCTATTTTCCCTACATACCCATAGTCATTTGTCCAACTTTCCCAAACCTCAGAAGAAAGCCGAACTTTGTCCTTCATTCTGAAGGCATCCTTTTCTTTTGAAAAGATTCCGACACTTTTTTCATTAAAAACTCTATTTCTTGGAAATTCTACTTTCTTTCCTTTTTCAATGGTAAAATAATATCCCAACTCTCCATTCGAAAAAATTGCTTTGCCTAGAAATATCCCCACTAGGACTTCATTATTCGAGTTCGGAATTTTGTAAATCGTATCTATTCCGCTGGGTCTATAGGAGATTCCATTGTTATACGACTGCATCCAGATGGTTCCTTCACTATCCTTTTGGGCGAATATCACGTCATTGCCCGCCAATCCGTCTTTGGTCGTAAAAGTTTTGAATTCGTATCCGTCGAACTTCGCCATTCCGTTTTCGGTGTATGCCCAGATGAATCCATCATCATCTTCTACTACTCCATATACATAATTGGTGGGAAGTCCATCGGAAGTCGTGAACCGGACAAAGTCATGGCTTTGTGATTGTACGTTCAAGGTGTAAATCAAACAAAGGGGAAGTAAAATTAGAGGCAATCGGTTCCGTTCATTCCGTAGCATACTTTAAGATAATAGAATCCGGAACATGATGTTTAACTTTCGGAGTATCGGTCGGATTTCGGGAATGAATGGTCGTAGGAATGAAAAAACCCACTAGGGAATCCTAGTGGGTTTTGAGGTCGGTAGCGGATTTGAACCGCTGTACGAGGTTTTGCAGACCTCTGCCTAACCGCTCGGCCAACCGACCATTTCAAACGGAAGGCAAATATAACGTTTTTTCAAATAAAGAATCAAGTATAAAAAAACTCAATCCATAAAAAAGTTCCTAGTCCTTCTTTTTTTGCTTCCATTTATTTTTGAGTGTATAGTAATCCAAGAAGTATAGTACCTTGATGGTAAAGGTGTTGGTTTGCGGTAAATCACCTATCGAACGCCATGTGTCAACATAATTATTCATCGTGTTTATATCGTCCGCTCCGATAATTGCATTCTTATAGACCAACACCAAATCGCTCCCAGGAGCGAATCGCCAACGATAAACCAAATCTATGTTCATGGCATTGAAGATGACATCGTGGTCTCCCGTGTAATCTGATGCGGCTAGTCCGCCTTCGTCATCCAATACATGAAAGGATTCGTAGTTAACTCTTGTCCAAAGGTGGCGGACGCGAAGGGTCAATCCCATTTTATTATTAAAAACATAGTCGGCGCTGAGGGTGTTTTCCATTTCACGGATGTCCCTGACCCCGATAATGCTGTTGTCCGATTCATCATAAGTCGTAAAACCGAAGTCGTTCACTTTCCAGCCGTTCGCTGAACCGGCTACTAAGAGCAACTTGTCGCTGACTCTCCACCTAGGAGACAAAAAGAAACTGTACTCTTGATTGCCTCCTTCATATAAGGTGGCGTAACTCCCTCGGATATCATATGCGAATTTCTTTCGATAGTCCGAGGAGACCCAACCGCCGAAGGCGATGTATTCTGGGATATTCATGTAGGACTGAAGTCCGTCCCTAGGTTCGAAATAATCATGCGTTTCTATGGGTGTCGTTTCCATCCAGCCTCCGAATGCGAAAAATTTCCTTGTATTAAAAAACACATTTGTATTGACGACGAATGAAGAATACACATTGGGATCATAAAGCATATTGTAGTTCCAAGATACATTGGCTCTAGCCCTATTAAATTTGCCGAAAGGCTCAAATTGATTAAAAGATACGTTCCCGTTAATCGTCCGATTATTATTGTTAAACTGAAAACCCAAATCGTTCGGGTCATAGGTGTCGCTTACGACGCTGTAACCCAGGGAATAATTGAGTTTGCCGCTCCGTTTTCCACCTGACAAATTGTAAGAAAACCCTAGGCGATGGCTACCATCGTCATTATATCCGTATTGTTGACTGACATTGCCGCCTCCTGTCAATACATAGCTATTTGACTTATTATTGATTCGGAACTCGATGGCGGACACATTGGCGTCATAATAACCTTTTCCAAATCTCAATGTACTTGCATTTGAGAAGGATAAATACGAGTTGTTTTTCAAGTTTTGATCTAGAACGAAAACGTTATAATTGGTGATAGGGTTGGTTTCGACTTCTCGGGATTCGCCAGCCGAATTTTGAACGGTAGCGGACGTTTTACCTACCAGGCCATTAAAGACTCCTATTCCTAGGCCGGAGGATGTCCTTCCTGACAATTTCAAAGCATTGAATAACGGTGTTTCTATCGGATTAGAAACGATTTCTTCATCATCATCCAATTCTCCGTAAACGGAAAAAAAGCCTGTCGGTCTACCGCCGATTCTTCGGGAATAAAAGATATCGCCCTTGTTAAACAACTCGGTCCCTTCGGTAAAAAATGGGCGGTTTTCATCAAACCTGATTTCAAAAGGTGACAAGTTGAGTACTTGATTGTCGGATTGTACTTCTCCGAAGTCAGGAATCAGGGACATGTCCAAGGTGAATGCATCATTAATTCCGTACTTGATATCCATACCGGCAGAAAAATCTCGGCCCACTTCTTGGGAAGGATCGGCGTTTTTGTCTCTGAAATGGGTCACTGTACCCGCTACAAAAGGTGTCGCCTGTAGGCGAATGGGCGGCTCTACTCCTTTTATACCCCGAAGGACACCAAATTGATTGAACGTTCCGTTAACTCCCGGATCAATATGGCTCCACCAATACCGGGTTCTTTTTCTTCTGACGGATCTTGTAAAATTGACGTGCCATTGTTGTTCGTCCGCTTGTGCAAAACGCAGGGCGGAATAAGGGATTTCCATTTCCACAATCCATTTGTCATCCTCTTGGACCACGGCACTCTTCCATACCGCATCCCAATTCTTGTCGCCTCCTTGTGCCGAATATTTCACATCGTACTGAACACCTGCCGCAGAAACTGCGAACATCAAGCCGTTGATGCCGTCCATGTAATTATCCACACTGAATCCGAACCAATCCGTATTGGTACCGCCGAATTCACCCCTAAACCCTCCAGGGCCTTCATCCCTAAGACACAATTGTTGTAATACACTGTCCTTATCATCGTATAAGATGGCTCCTACATAAACAGAAACGTCATCATATATCAATCTGACTTCTGTTTTTTCTTGAGCCGGTTTGCCGGGATTGGGTGAATTTTCTGTAAATCCGGTTATGACCGGAGCTGTCTTCCATCCATCTTCATCCAAGACACCGTCCACTTTGATATTGGAGCTGGTCCGAATCGCTTCAATTTGTTGCTTGTCTTGAGCAAAAAGCAACACCGATAAGAAAATGAATATCGTTAATGATGTTCCCTTACAATGATTCATTGTTTCACGTTTTGTCATATTCCGCGAAAGCGGAAAACATGCACAAGGTACAACCACCCGTCAAAGTTTACCACTTTGGCATCTTTGTTTTATGATTCACCCCGACATGTTTATCGAATATTAAAGTTCGTTTGTCTTTTATAACCTTATTAACGCGGCGAGGTTGCTAACAGCTTGACAAATATGCCTAAATTCGTGCTTGATTAATGAAACGAAAAGTTCGGGGATGCATTTTTTCACCAAATACCTTGTCTTTTCACATAGCAATTCCTAGTATTTCACTAGTAAAGATCACAACATTCAATTTTATTCATTATGAAAATCAATAAGAATTCATGGTTGGCGGTCGTAGCCGCCGGTGTCCTGATTTCAGGTTGTAAAACGGTAACACCGGTAGTTACTGAAGAACCGATGGAAGAAAGGGACTTGGAAGAAATCGTCGTCGTCCCTGAAGAAGACGAGGATAATGGTAAGTACGAATTACCAGTGTACAACCCCAGCTACACTCGGACAAATGATTTATTGCACACCAAGTTGGATTTAAAATTCGATTGGAGCAAGCAGCATGTCCTAGGAAAAGCGACATTAAAATTCAGACCGTTATTTTACCCTACGGATAAATTGGTATTGGATGCCAAGGGTTTTGATATCCATGCGATTGAAACAAGGGGTAAGAAATTGCAATACGATTACAAGGACGAAATCCTAACGATTCAACTGGATAGGACTTACACCTCTGCAGAAGAGTATGAAGTATTCATTGATTACACGGCGAAGCCAAACGAACGTAAATTCGGCGGCAGCCAGGCCATTACTTCTGAGAAGGGTTTGTTTTTCATCAATCCGGAAGGAAAGGAAGGCAATAAGCCTAAGCAAATCTGGACACAAGGAGAGACAGAAAACAATTCTGCTTGGTTCCCGACCATTGACAAACCGAATGAGCGTACCACTCAGGAGATGATTATTACGGTTACTGATAACTACAAAGTATTGTCAAATGGTAATATGGTGTCTTCCCGAAAAAATGGAGATGGTACCAGAACGGATATTTTCAAAATGGATTTGCCCCACGCTCCTTACCTATTCATGCTTGCTATCGGTGAATTCGCGGTAGTGGAAGACCGTTGGAACGGAATGTTGTTGGAATATTGGGTAGAACCTGATTACAAACCATATGCTAAGGAAATATTCTCCCATACTCCTGAGATGTTGACGTTCTTCTCCGATTATATAGGTGTAAAATATCCTTGGCCGAAGTATTCACAAGTAGTCGTTCGGGACTATGTTTCCGGAGCGATGGAAAATACGACGGGAGTAATTTTCGGTGATTTCGTTCAAAAGACGGATCGTGAGTTGATTGACAATCACAACGAAAGGATTGTCGCACACGAATTGATGCACCATTGGTTCGGTGACTTGGTCACTTGTGAAAGCTGGGCGAACTTGACCATGAATGAAGGGTTCGCGAATTATAGCGAATACTTGTGGTTCGAGCATAAATATGGTAGAGACCTAGCGGACTACCACATGATGGGTGAACGTTCGGGATATGTCGGTTCTGTAGCACAAGGAGGAGCCCATCCATTGATTCACTTCGGTTACGAAGACAAGGAGGACATGTTCGACGCCCATAGTTATAATAAAGGTGGGGCCATC
>JAHDCE010000229.1 GCA_020630045.1 Saprospiraceae bacterium
CTGGTAGCCGTAGCTACCAAGTTGAGGACTGTACGAAGGATAAAGCCAAAATACCTGAAAAGCATATTCCCTGATTATTTATGGCTGGGTACTTAGTTGATGTTGTCACGATATTTTTATAGAAAAGACGAATCGTTGTAATTGCACAAAATGGCAGGTAAAATGAAAAGGTATGAATCTAGGAATACTGGAAAGGGGGTAGTCATAAAGCCAAACAAACTTATTTCTTTCCTGTTAAATAATAAAAGCTCCGTACATGACAAAAAAACCGATTGCAAGGTTTTGGGGATTGATTAGCCAATATAAGTTTGAAATTAGACAAATCTATATTTACGCATTTTTTATTGGCGTTGTTAACTTGACACTCCCGTTGGGCATTCAAGCCATCATCAACTTTTTACAAACCGGCGAACTTACTTCTACTTGGGTCATACTTGTAGGTTTCGTATTGCTTGGAATTGGAGTGACCGGAGTATTACAAGTGTTACAATTACGTATTGTTGAAAACATTCAACAAGATTTATTTACCCGTTCGGCCTTCGAATTTGCCTACCGTTTTCCCAAAATTACATTTTTGCAATTAGATAAGGTTCATGCCCCTGAGTTGGTAAATCGTTTTTTTGATACCTTAACCATACAAAAAGGACTGCCAAAAATATTAATTGATTTTTCTCTGGCCTTATTCCAAATTATTTTCGGTTTAATTCTCTTAACCATATATAGCCCTTATTTTATAGTCCTTGGTTTTGGTCTCAGCTTTATCTTATGGATTATTTTTAAAAT
Source organism: Saprospiraceae bacterium (assembly GCA_020630045.1). Taxonomy (GTDB): domain Bacteria; phylum Bacteroidota; class Bacteroidia; order Chitinophagales; family Saprospiraceae; genus JAHDCE01. The sequence continues at coordinate 784 of JAHDCE010000229.1, forward strand.
AACCGGCCCCAAAGGATTAGAAACTTCCTTAAAGGAAAGCAAAAATAAGTACTTGTTGGCTCATTGGTTAGAAGAAATTGCAAGGGTGAATAGAAGTTTTAAAATTTTTGAAGGCCACCGGTTTCATCTTTCTCGAACTGACGATATTACGGGTGCTTATATCATATCTAGGGAAAAACATTTTCAAGTATTAATCAGTCAGTTTAGATTGTTTATTGGATTTAAAATCATACTTGCGGCCAGTCTTCTATTGCTAGGGGGATATTTGGTTTTTCAGGAAACTATGAATATTGGCCAATTTGTGGCCGCTGAAATTGTAGTCATCCTTATTATTAATTCGGTTGAAAAAGTATTGCGTGTTGTAGATACGATTTATGATGTACTCACTGCCCTTGATAAAATCGGATATGTAACTGATTTAAAACTTGACGAACGAAAAGGCGAAGCGAATATTGAATCCGAAAGTGGAATTTCTTTGAAAGCAAAGGATATCGTATTTGGATTCCCTAATGAGAGAAAAAAAATAATAAACGGCATTTCATTCGAAATTAACTCGGGTGAAAAGGTAATTCTTACTGGAGAATCCGGTTCCGGTAAAACATTATTGCTACAAATACTATCTGGGATTTATCAAATTGAAGAAGGGGAGTTATATATCAATGGGATTCCGTTTTCTAACTTTAATCACAATCATCTTTATGACAAGTTCGGAGTGATTTTTCCGGTAAATCAAATCTTTGAAGGGTCGTTTAAAGAGAATATTTTGATGGGGCGGGCAATTAGTGATCAACAATTGGCTAATGTATTGTCCTTGTTGAAATTAGATGAATATTTAATTCATCAACCCAAGGGAATTGATTCGGAGATTGATAGTGGAGGCAGGAGGTTGCCAAGGAGTATTATTCAAAAACTACAAATAGCAAGAAGTCTTATCGGTTCTCCAAAACTACTTTTGTTGGAAGACCCTTTGCAATTTATTCAAGAGGCCGAGAAAAAGCATATCGTAGATTATATTATGGATGAATCGCAAGACTGGACAGTTGTTGTCGTATCGGACTATTCATATTGGAAAGAAAAGAACTGTAAGGTCATTGATTTGAGTAAATTGAATGCCTAGGGCCGTGGAATAAATACATCATTATGTTGAATATTTCTGATAATAGTATATCTGATAACATTAAACTTGAAGATTTTGAATCTTATTCTTTATTGAAAAAAAGTAGAGTCAAAAGGTTGTCTTTATGGTTGGTGATATTATTGGCTTTTATTTTTATTGGTTGTTTGTTTCTTCCTTGGACTCAAAACATTAGCACAAAGGGTTATGTCATAACACGCGCCCCACAAGAACGACCTCAGACGATTCAAACGGTCATTGCAGGGAGGATTGAAAATTGGTTTGTTCAAGAAGGTGATTTTGTAGAAAAAGGCGATACCATTGTATTTATTTCAGAAGTGAAAAGCGAATACTTCGACCCTAATTTAATAGATCGGACCTCGGAACAAATTGCTGCAAAAACCGAAAGCGTAAATGCTTATGACAGAAAGATGAATGCATTGGATAATCAATACAAAGCCCTTGAAGAGGCATTGGATTTAAAACGTCAGCAAACTTTAAATAAGATTAAACAAGCATATAATAAAATATCAATGGATAGTATTGATTTAAAGGCTATCCGGATAAATTTAGAAATTGCAGAAAACCAATATAAACGAACGAATGAACTATATGAAAAAGGGCTCAAATCTTTAACGGATCTTCAGGATAAAGACAACAAGGTTCAAGCGGCAAGTGCAAAAGTAAATGTACAAGTCAATAAAATTGAAAACAAAAGAAATGAGTTGTCTAATTTGAAACTAGAGCTCGAATCTATTCAACGGGATTATTTTGATAAAATGGCTAAATCTAATTCCGAAAGGCAATCTGCAATGTCTTCAAAGATGCAAAGTGTAGCGGATGCTTCTAAATTGAAAAATCAGTTGAGTAATTATGAGCAACGTCAAAAGTTATATTACATTACAGCTCCGCAGTCCGGTTATATTACCAAAGTGTTGAAAAAAGGATTAGGCGAAACCTTGAAGGAAGGAGCTGAAATTTTAACCATTATGCCAAAGGATTATCAATTGGCAGTTGAGGTATATGTCCGTCCGCAAGATATTCCTTTGTTAAAAGTAGGAAAAACAACTCAACTGAGATTTGACGGGTGGCCCGCCATTGTCATTAGTGGTTGGCCGGAATCCTCAACCGGCGTATTTCAGGGGGAAATAATGGTGATTGATAAATTCATCAATGAAAATGGCTTTTATCGTATTATTATTAGCCCTATAAACGGAGCGAAAGAATGGCCCGCGCAATTGAGTATCGGTACCGGAGTAAATGCCTTTATTTTGATGAATCAAGTCCCTATATGGTATGAGATTTGGCGACAACTCAACGGTTTTCCTCCTGATTTTTATCAAAATGACTTACAAAATAAATCCAACATAAAATTGAAACCACCTATAAAATCCGTAAAATGAGAGCCTGTTAAAAATTCCATTTCATATTATGAATTATACTAAATTTTAACAGGCTCTGAATCTTTACATGAATAATTCGGAAGAGCTAGGGAAATTGAATGTTGCTATCGACCTAAAATGAAGAAATCAAAACATATTTTTCTATTCATCTGCCTATTATTTCATTGTGTCATAACCTGGGGGCACACTCCGAAGGACTCCATTGTATTGCCATATACTACCTATTTAAATGACCTGCTACTTCATCACCCGATATCACGCAAATCCGATTTGAAATTGGATTTGGCTGATGTCGAAAGGTTAGGGGCAAGGGGCAATTTTGATCCTGATATTCAAGCGAACTGGAATCAGAAAAACTTTGATGATAAACTTTATTACCAAAATTACAGTGCCAAGATAACTGTTCCGACACCTATTGGAATTGATGTCGTTGGAGGATACGAAAATACGTCGGGTAGTTTCGTGAATCCCGAAAACAATACGGGTTCTTTCGGTCTTTGGAATCTTGGTGTAGAAGCGGATATATGGCAAGGCTTACTGGTTAATGAACGTCGTATGGCCATTCAACGAGCCGAGGTTTTTGGCCGATTGGCACAGAACCAACAACTGGTCATTCTCAATGATTTGGTATTTGATGCTACCATGGCTTATATATTATGGCAGCAATACATAGAATACTCCAAAGTCTATAATGAAAATGTGGATCTAGCATCGGAGTATTTCCAATTCACCAAAGAATCATTCTTAGGTGGAGAAAAAACCGCGATGGATACCCTTGAAGCCTATATCGCTTACCAGGATGCCATACTTTTAGTTCAGAAAAATCAAATCGGTCTAATCAAATCCATCCAAACCGTTGAAAATTTCCTGTGGAACGAAAATACTCCTGTGGCTTTAACACCACAAGTTTTACCTCAGCCACAAGGAGAAACCATTTTGAATATTAAAAAAACTTGGGCACAATCGGATCTCCAAAGTCATCCGGAATTACAGTCCAAAGTGAATCAACTTTCTATTTTGGAAATCGAACAAAAACTGAAACGTGAAAAACTCAAACCCAAAGTCAAATTGAAATTCAATCCACTTATTGCGACCCGTGGTTCTTCTCCTTTGCCGGTATATTCGATTAATGATATTAAATGGGGAGTCAATTTTTCCATGCCAATATTACGGATGAGCGAAAGAGCGGATATTCAACGGGGAAATATCAAAATTTCAGAAAAAGAACTGGAATTATCCAATAAAAGGAACGAACTCGTCAACAAATCTGAATCCAAATGGCTCCAATATTGGGCCCTTAAACAACAGGTCGGTAATACTGCTGCAAATATCGATTCCTACAATTCATTATTACTAGGGGAAAAAACAAAATTCGAATATGGAGAAAGCTCGGTCTTTATGGTCAATAAAAGACAAGAAAAATATATTTCAACAAGAATAAAACTCATACAAATCCAAACATTACGGCAAATAACCTTACTCGAATATTTATATTTTACCAATCAGTTATTGGATTAGTATATCTCTTATGCCCGAAAAATCCTTCCGATTTTTACGAAAATTATAGTTTGAACTCTCCTTCCAAATAATAAACCACATTCACCTTCGGCTTAGTTTTCTGTTTTGCCAAATCCGTTTTCATCGCCTTGAGAGCGGCCTGCGTCGATGCCTCATCGTCACCATAAACAAACAGCAACATACTACCCATTTCGGGATTCGCACGCTTCTCCAATTCATCTAAAAAATGTTCAGAAAACGGAATATTGACCGCACCTTCCAAATGACCGGATTCATACGCCGCTTCAGATCGAATATCCACCATCATTGAATAAACCTTCCGGGTTTTGAATAACCATTCGAATTCTTCCTGGGCTTTTCCTTCGAACTTCGGTTTGCCGCATCCGAAGAAGAATATAAGCAGTGGTGATAATATCATGATTGATTTTAGTTTCATATTTATGACTTAACTCAAAACTCCCCAAAAAATACTTGAAATGGTGGAAAAATACAAAAGTCATCACTTTGTTCCTCGCATTCGTAATCCTCAAAAACCCTTTCGGAAAATAAAAAATAACTCCCCAAGGCTTACCCAAGCCTCGGGGAGTTATTGAATTTTCATAAAAGGAATCGTTTAGTAACAGACAAAAAATAAGTTGTCGATTTGAAAATCGTAATTTTTAGTTTAGACGAGGCAATTTTAGAAGGAATAGCAGGGCTATTGCTGAAAAAATTAACGAAGTATAAAGTAAAAAGAACATAAGTCAAATCGCAAAGTTATTATTTGACTGTTACTTATTCAATGATATTCAAACGAATCGTCTCGCGACCTTCCGCATGGATGACGGATACCATATACATGCCGGGACTTAGTTGCTCCAATGGCAAGGTTTGGATATTTTCTCCTTTTCCGATTTCGAATTGGTTAGAGGCAACTTGCTTGCCACTAGTATCGAACACATCCAAGATGACGGTTTGTCTGGATTCGGAAAACAACTCTAAAGTCAAAGCTGTTCCCGGAACGGCCGGATTCGGATACAGAGTCATTCCGAAATTACTGCGGAACCTGAGTGTCCTGATTTCAGAATGTGAAATGGTTCCGTCAAAATCCTCTTGTTCCAAACGATAATAATTCATTCCCGATACTGGATCGCCATGTATGAAACGGTATTTTTGTACTTCTGCAGTCGTACCTGCTCCTTCCACCCAGCCGATGGTTTTGAAATTCCTACCGTCTCCACTATGTTGGATATGGAATCCTTTATTATTCAATTCACTTGCCGTACTCCATGTGAGAAGAGCGGATTTTCCTTGTCCTTCCGCCTGGAAGTTTATTAGTTCGACCGGAAGCGGACTGTCCGCTACACCTACACCAAAACCGGAAAATCCATTGGTGAAAGTAGCCGAAAAGGAATGATTGCTGTCGAAGGCGGCATAAGTCCCCACGGCTGAGGAGATGGGTACGCTTCCCGGATTGCTTGCCGTCACATCTGAAATTTGATTGGCCCCATTCGTTTTATGGATGACCACGGTGTTTCTCGACTGCCCGGTAGCGGCCTCCCAACCCGTTACCTCGGCATCACTATAATACAAGGTGATGGTATAACCACCGACATCGGAAGTGGTATTGGTGGTCGGGGTTACCTTAAGGGATTTGGAAAACAAGTACGTAGAGGCATCCGTATTCGCGAAACCTGCCGAACCTGTGCCTGCCCGGTCCACTTCCACTCTTGTACAACCGTAGTCGTGGGAGGAGGCGGAATTGTCTATCGTACACATGATGTCGCCCGTGTTTTGGTCGAAGAAGTGCACGACCTCGCCAGGGCCCAAGTCGTGCTCGGCAAAGCCGCTCACATTGTTGACCGCTGTTTGGGGGAGGACAGTGCCGCCAGGAACATCCCCTTCTACATATACATCATCTATTGCCCACCAATAGCTGTAGTCTCCTTCAAACCTAAAAGTTATGGTTACGCTGGAATTGCCATCAGCTATACCGCTTATG
>JAHDCE010000230.1 GCA_020630045.1 Saprospiraceae bacterium
ACGTCCTAGGAGATTATCATTCGAGTTTTACACCTGAAGAAACCCAAGAGATGATTGATTCGGTTGCCATCGAATTGCTCAAAGTGGTAGATTTCATATTGAATGCCCGGGAAGATATTCATATCCTATGGAGCGGTTACGTTTATCCGAACTTCAATGAAGTCCTGAATGATGCCGGGCCCTTCCAAACCATTCATCCTTTTTACGGACTCTGGGAGGATATGGGCTTCCCCACATTTTTTCAGTTGAATGATATATTGAACAGGTCTACTCAGCAAGTAATTGATTATGCTGCGGACAATCCTAGAGTTCACGTTGTACCCGCCACGGGACTCATGCAATTTACCTTTGGACAAGACGACCCCGTTACGGTGGCTCCCGGGGGTTCATATGCGGCCGGTACTGTTCCGATGCCGGAAGGGTTGCCGGATTATCCGTCACCCAAAAGTACGATGAGGAATTGGGGGATATTTACCGATTGCTTCCATTTGTCTTCCCAAGCTAACCGTACATTCGTAAATTACCATACTCGAAAATTCTATCAAAAGTTTTTGATGGACGATCATTATATTTTGGCTCAACCCGACCTGACGAACGGAAGTATTTCAACCGATGGATCCGTTTCGAATGAAATAAAGGTAGGAGAGGAGTCAGGTGAAAATTATACTGCTGCCTTGACATTTGATACCCCTTCTATTCCTGAGGACGCATTGGTTACAAAAGCAAATATATTTTTAAGAATAGATAGCTTGAACGGAGGCGAATTATGGGGAAATGATTTTGAAGTCAGTCTTTTGAATGGTGAGTTGGGTGCTTCCGCAAATGTTGAAGCATCTGATGTTTTATCTTCATTCGATGAAACTGATATGGCTTGCCGTTTCGGTTCTACGAATGGGGTAGGACACTGGATCAGATTGGATTTGCCCGAAATCTTCCTTCCTTATTTGCTCAGGGATTCGATTTCTCAATTTCATATTTCAGTACCCGGTGCGGCAGATGCCGTCGTCGTTTTTTCGGATGGTACCGAAACTGATTTTGCACCGGTATTAAATTTAGGATTGGAGCTTCCTCCGAGTACAGGAATAACTACTATTAACGAAGAGGCATTTTCAGTCGAAGTTTTTCCTAATCCGACAACAGGTCTTATTTCAATACAAACGGAACTGAATAGCGGTTCTATTGAAATAACGGACATCATGGGACGACCTCTTGCTTTCTATACCGAATTGGAAAACGAAGTGGATTTGTCAGGATTCCCTAAAGGGATATATTTAATGAAATTGAATAATGATAATGGACAGGCTGTCATTAGGAAAATAGTATTGAAATAAGGACGACACTCAATTGAGTTCACCTTGCACCTGAACGAACAAATGGATTGCTGATTCTTCCGGCTTCAGGAGTGGGAGTGACATCAGGCGGAAACGTCAACATCCATATCAAGGGAAGGACAAAGAAAATAATGGTCATGACAATAGAAGACCATATGAACCCTTGCTTGCCATATTGTTTTGCTTCCGCGAAACTCATGAGTTCTATGAAAGTTAAAGGGTGAGGAGAAATCCTTAAATCGTGTTCATATTGTGCTTGTCTTATTCCCTCTTTAATCATTCTTTTTTCCTTTGAATTTGTGATAATCCGGCCGCGATATGGGGCTTTAAAAAAATTGTCTTTTTCCTCCCACCCCTCAAGAATATCACCTTTTCTAAATTTTAATTTTTCTTTGGAAACGATAAAGAATTTGATATTGGCCAATTCTTCAGAACCGAATAGCGGTGTGATTTGATATTGCGTAAATGAAACCTGCGGACTTATTTCTCCCTGTTTGGCTTCCTCAAAATTAATGCCTTCATAGTGGATATAGGAAAGGTTTGATTTTGGGTAACAATTGCGGAGGGTTAGGTAGGGAAATATATCAAAATTCATCTGCTCGTCTAGCTCATCAAAATCCACTTCCATGCCTTCTATACCAGCTAAATTTAGATAGACGAATTCCCTCCCTCCTTGGTTATTGAATAACATCAATGGAATAATTGCGAGAAGCCCCGCAATATAGGGGGTGGAATGTAAGATGGTGACATGCTTATAGTATCTTTTGGCAATGATTAAACGCAGGAATACATATGTGCAATTAGCTGCGAAAAACGGAATTAAAACGTAGCAGAAAAATACATTGACACCTGCTGGTAACAAGTTGTAAAAAAGAAGGTTAAATAACCAAATAGAAAAGGCCATTCCAAATAGAAAAAATAATTGTAGGGTAATCCCGATGACTTTTTTCATGGAGGGGGTATTCTTAACGAAGTTTATTAGACATTATTACGAATTGTTTTTATGAGAGCTAGAATTAGAGATTTTATTCTCAATTGATGAATGCACGGAATCTGGTAGCCGTAGCTACCATGATGAGTACATGAAGAAGAGTGAGGATGAAAGATCAATTATAGCCATACAATCTAATTCGTAATAATGTCTATTGTAACAATAGGATTAAAGATACCACTCCGGTCATCAACCAAAGTAATACGCCTAAAATTAATCCGTTCCCTCCAGCCTTTTTCAACTTTTGAATTGAAATATTATTACCGATAAGGAACAAGGCAATAATCATTCCCCGTTTCCCCAACCAATGTAACTTTTCATAGGTTGCAGCCCCTTCTTTAAAATAATGGGCGACCAAAATAGCTAATATAAAACCACCGATAAACCAAGGGTATTTTATTTTTCCTCCTTGATTTTCCTTCCGGAAAATGGAAATGCCGATAACAACAGGAATGATGTACAATGCACGAATCAATTTGACGGTTGTTCCGGTTTGCAGTGCTTGCTCGCCATAAGCGGCCGATGCACCAACTACGGAACTTGTGTCATGAATCGCTATCGCAGCCCAGTATCCGAATGTGGTTTGGTCAAGTTCAAAGTATTCGCCAACAGGCGGAAAAATAAATAAAGCGATGGCGTTAAGAATAAATACAATGGCCAAAGCGAATGTGATTTGTTCTTCTTTGGCATTGACTACGGGAGCGGTTGCAGCAATGGCACTACCGCCACAAATTGCCGTGCCCACCGAAATCAGCGTTCCTGTAACCTCATCAACCTTGAGTAATTTTCCTATGAATAGCCCTAGGAATAAAATACAGGTGACGGAAATGGCGGTTATCCAAAAACCATCTTGAGAAGCTTGTAATACTTCCGATAAATTCATTCCGAAACCCATTAATACGATGGAATATTTCAGGAGATTCGATGTCTGACTACTCAGAGCTTCATTTTTGATGCCGATGATGGAAAACAATAACCCGCAAAGTAAAGCCGCAGCAGGAGATAGGATAGGGGTGAGGCATAGTAAAATGCCAATTAAGAACAAAGTGTTTTTAAGAGATGACCCCATTTTTTAATAGCAAATGTAAATAATTGCGATTGGAATAAGGATGGAAGTTTGCCTTGAATCGGGCTTTGTTTTGAAAACACTTTCTCCTTGCAGTGGGATATTTATTTTTTTGATATGTTAAATGGATGTCCACTTAGTGTTAAAGTTACAATTAGAATAATCGAACTAATTTTGATTGTTTAGTTTTGTGGAGTGTTCTAAAAGGAGTTGCCGTTTTGAATGAAATTCCCCCTTACCTAAATACATCATTCCAAAGCACTTCATATGAGAAACATTAGCGAAAATCATTAAAATTCTAATTCACTGTGCAATAAGTTGTTTGAAGTTTTGGGAATAGGATTTTGTATCAAATCAATGAACGCCCAGAACCTAATCGTCAGTGTATTTGACTCAATTCAATAAACTATTTACAATGTTTAAATCTATCAGAATTATCCTTATGCTATGCCTTGGGGGGGCATTTAGCCAAATGAGTATTGCCCAAGATGAGCCTTGCAGCGCCATCCCATTTCCGGTTGTGAACCCTTGTTCCGGATCAAGTGCCTTGGTGAATTATGATTTTAATTGCTCATCCGTTGCTACTGCAACAGGAGCCGGCATGGCAAGTACGGGTACAGTTGCCGCTCCTACTTGTTCCATCGACGGAAACAACGACCTGTTTTATAGAGTAGATTTACCCACCGACGTTACCGGATTCATTATAGATATCGGTTCTTTCTCATCTACGTCACGGTTAACCATGAATCTTTATAGCTATACCGGATCATGTGCAGGAGGTGATTTAGCTTTGACGATTCCTTCAGGAGTTGTGGTAACCCCCGACGGAGGATCATCAACGACTGAATGTATCGATTTGACAAACGGAACTTCCACGACTTATGCCCCTATTTCAATAACTGGGCTAACTGCCGGTGAATCTTATTATTTAAGAGTGACCGAACAAGACGATGAGGATGCTTCTATGGAACTCGCTTTTTATGAAAGTCCGGTCAATGATTTTTGTTCCGGTGCGACAACCTTAACCGGAAATGGATGTAACTATTATGCCACCGATACCGATGAACCGGACAATAGTAGCTGGAATGGATGGGCACACGATTCTCCAGTTCAGGAATGCAATGATGGTTTAGGACCGCTCAGTGATTGGACGACCATAGATAATATGGTGTGGTATTCTTTTGAAATTACTGCGACCACACCACAGCCGATTACCATCGAAATAGAAAACGTGGTTTGTGATGGCGGTATCTCGACTCCTCGATTACAGTTGGGCATATTTTACCAAAGTACCGGTAGTTGTACCGGCGGATTGGGAACCATGCTAGGAAGAGGATGTGCCACAGGAACAGGAACAGTATCCGTTACCATGTTGAATAACGAACCCACGGGTACGTATTATGTCGTAGCTGATGGAGATTCGGGTTCCAATTGTATTTGGAATTTTAAATCGGATGAAGTTCTTCCGGTAGAGCTATCGAAACTAGATGGTTACGCCAGGGAAAATGTCAATGTCATTGAATGGGAAACCGCTTCTGAGCAAAACAATAGCCATTTTGAAATCCAACGTTCCATCAGCGTGAATAGAGGATTTGAAACGATAGGAGAAGTCAAAGGAAATGGAACTTCGGCTGAAGTCAATACTTATACTTTTACTGATGAAGAACCACTGCGAATGGGGTATTATAGACTCAAGCAAGTCGATTTCGATGGGACTACGGATTATTCCAAAGTGATAACTGTCAAACAAAAATCAGGCAAAGGATTTGGATGGTCAGGTATGTACCCGAATCCGGCCAATGGAGGATTTGTAAATGTAGGATTCCATTCTGCCTCCAACCAGAAATTGGATATTACGCTTTACAATTCCCTAGGGCAAGTCGTATTGACCGAAAATATTCAAGTAGATAAAGGAAACAACGAAAGGTTATTGGATATTTCCAATATTCCTAGTGGGCTTTATACCATATCTCTTTCTGATGGTTTGGTGACCGAAGTAGAAAAGTTAGTTAAGAATTAATATTCTAAACTCAAACAGCGTTTAATATTTCGAAACTAAAAATGCCGTTCCGATACTTCGGGACGGCATTTTATGATTTAAGGTATATCTTCGAATTTGAGTGGAGTGAAAGAATTATAGCGACCCTATTTTGTTCTTTGGCGATTTGAAAAACGCTAGCATGGCTTTATCAATTTATTGGAATTCGCCCATGATAAGGGCTTGGGATTCGTTACCGGAGTTGATATGCGGGAATCGAAGCTCGAACGATTGCCACAAAATAAATTAACTGATGCTAATGATTGGACGAATGTCGTCACAAAAGGAATATGCTTTGATATACATAAACCGCTAACATAGTATGCATAGATACCATCAAAAATAAACAGATGAAAAGAAGCGAAAGAATAGAAGCCCGGAAATTCATCATGGAGCAGTACGACCGTATCGACTCCCTAAAAGACATCCATGAATATTATAATTTTTGCAAAGCGTTCGGAGAAAAACTGGACGTCTACCGAACCATCAGTGCGGAGCGATACGAAAAATTTCCCATCCTACAAGCCCATATCGAAATCCTAGAACGACACGATTATCCGGCGGACATTATCGAATGGTTCAAACATTACGGCGATTGTGCGATTCAATTAATTTGCATCAACATCGATTTGTTACATGCAGTGGCGAATTCGGTTGAAGAAGAGCATTATGAATTTTACGCTCCGAATGGATATTTGTATGTCACTTCAGTCGGTGATGGAGACTCCATTTTATTCAATAAAAATAGCTCCGAATATGCATTTGTCCGGGATGACCATCACAGTGTGTGTTCGTATGAAGATATGCTCGTTTCGGATTTCTTTTATGACAATGGGTTCGAGTGGGACAAGGAGGAAGGAACCGTCACCAATACCGGCGATTTTGATGAGGCATTGATTCTTGATGAGGAAATGAACTTGATCAAAGACAATCCTTACATCAAACAACATTATGAAGACGAAATGCGGGAAGAGAAGGGGAGTTCCTTCTTGGATTTCCTAAAGATTAATGCCCAAAAAGCTATTGATGACTATGTCTATACGGACTTACCGGGCTCTTATGGTATCAATCTGAAATATTACACCGAAAGGATTGAAAATTTCGGCCCGAATGCGGATTACTACAATACTAGAAGCTGTGCTTATATGGAGCTTGATCAACTCGACAAAGCGTTGGAAGATGCACAAAAAGCCTTCGAACTCGAACCGACCAATAGTTTTGTCCTGACTACCCTAGGAGAAATCGCATTTTTCCAAGGCAAACCCGATGAATTTTTAAATCATCTCGAAAAGGCCGTTGAGCACGGA
>JAHDCE010000231.1 GCA_020630045.1 Saprospiraceae bacterium
GACCAAACATTGGGTTTATTGGATATTTTAGAATAATAGAATGTCAATATCAAATCCTTATCAGCACAATCTTCAAATAAGGTTTGTCTAGAAATTCCTCCATGATCTTCTTCATTTTCAATAAAAAATGAAGAGCAGGGTGAATGGTGATAATATGAAGTCATGTATGCATCGACAGAATCGGAACGATCTGTTGACTCACACATTTTTTGTTGCTGTAAAAAGTGTCGGGTAAGAACCTGAATTTGTGAATCCCGACTCAATTGTCGGATTCCTGAAATCAAATATATTTCCGCAAAGGAATTGCTATGAATATTATCCAAGTCACTACTTAGTTTTTCCAATAAGAAAAAGCGATTGGGTTCCGGTTCGACGTAATCCGAATCTTGGGAAAAACATCCCATTCCTAGAAAGGGAATCAATATTAAGAGCAAATATTTCATTCCATCAAATTTTAGGTCCAATCGGAAAATCCTGAATCCGATCCAATTTCTCTCTTGCCTCTTTTTGTCTTTGAGCTTCTTTCAATCTTCTGGCTTCCGCTCTTTCTTCAACCCGCTCCTTCCTACCAATGCAAATATTACCTTTAAATGATTGGGTGAATTGCATTTTGGTAATAAATGGCTTGAACCCTTTTACATGTTGTAAGATAAACCAAGCCCTAAAACCTGCACCGTAGTAAAAGAACTTTGTCATATCCGGATAGTCCAACCCGAAATGGTCGTAAAGCGTAATTTGATATGTAGCGGTATAATCATCTTCAGCAGTCTCCACCTTCAATAGTTTTACTTCTGTAGACCAAATATCGTTTAGCGCAAGTGTCCTCCCACCAACAAGATTGAAGTCACGAGAATATGGGAAACTCGGTTTGGTAAAGGGTATCAATTGGCCGCCACTCCGTTGATCGGAGACTTTTCCTTGTTCGATTCTTTTCGCTCTTTCGTGAGAAAAGGTAGGTATTTTGTCTTCGACTTTTTCAAGTTCCCCTAAATTGGTTTTCAAATGTTCTGCGATATAATCTTCCACCCAAGTGCAATACCTTTTAGTACTGGGATTTTTTTGAACGGATTTAGTCAACTTTGCATCTTCGAAAACTCCACCTTCATTACGCTTGAATTTATGGATGAGTTGTGTAAGTACAGGTGACAAGGACCCCCATACCATCAACTCTTCCATAAGTCTTAAATCAAACCATAGGGTCCAATTAACGGCATCCATCCCTGCTCTCATCAGACGGCCCAAACCTGCGGTCTTTTCGGTCGAGTAAATCGCCTTTCTGTTAGAATCAGAAATGGCATTATAGTCAACAAGACCCATTGCGGAATCGTCGATAATTAAATTATCGATTGGGTTTTCATGGGGAAGTGTTTCGTGTTTGGAAATCCTAGGCTGCACGGTACTCGGAAAATCCGTTCTATTGGAATAAAGGCTATGTTCGTTTTCATCGAATCCTTTCTCTTGATATGTGCATTTGTATTCGTCTATTTGTTGTTTGGAATAAATGAAATAATCATCTCGTTCCGGGTCTTTTGCCGGAAAATGATGGAGTCCGACTTCTCCATAACCATATGTCAAATCGGATGCGATATCAACTCCTTTTTCATCAAGTCCGGGCATTTTATACCTATCGATGACCATGCTACCGACCGATAAATAATCACGAGTAGAAAAAGGCAATTCCACATTCACTTTTTTGTAGGAACATCTAAAGTACAATTCAACTACTTTGTCCACTTCGTTTCTCAGTGCCGATTCTACGAAAGGAGTTATTTGGACGACCACTTTATTTTGGATGACCTGCCCTTCAAAATATTCCCTTAATCGGCCATTGACGTTGATGGATTGTCGGTCGTCCCGATCTCCCTGTCCACCTTCTTCCTGTTCGTTATTATCATCATCGTACATGGCAAGGTAAACAGTCTCTTTGTCGGCAATGCCCGAGGTTTCAATATGGAAATAAACCTGCATTCCCGGAAGGGCACGTTTAATCTTTTGTTCGCCTTCAATGTCCAATGACCACCAAGCGTTTTCGAAGGCGGGCTGTCCGGCTTCCTCTTCAGGTTCATCTATTATAAATTCTTCATCGGGCTCCTGATTTCCTAAGAGTATTCTTCCTTTGCCTTCTTCGTCAATGGTGGCGAAGAATTCCATTTCTGTTGTTCCCGGTGCCAACTCCAATCCTGATTCCTCGGCGAGTTGTATCGAAATTTCCTCACCGGGAAGGATGTTCATCGTCGTTGCTTCCAGCCAAATTCGGCTGCCTTGGGAAGCTTCAGTTATCGTTTGATCGGGTTCATATATTTTTCTAGCCATCTTTTTCGGTTTCTTTATTAGACTTCCATTCCAGCTTGACGATTTTGGGTTCTTCTGAAGGTGCGGCCACAGGTGCTACCACCGGCAATAATTGAGAAGGGATATTGATTTGAAGGTCATCGGTAATTTTGATGGGAACGCCACCATAATTACACATGATTATTGAGTTTTCAAGTAAGGCTTTATTTCCTTGAATGAGCGTATCAGCTGTGTTTTCCCAGCTTCCGAGCGTGATTACACTAATGCAGGGCAAAGCTGAATTGGGACTTTTCGAGCAATTTCCTTTGAATATCAAATTCGGTTTTTGATTGTCAGCGTCAGTTGCGCATATTTTTCCTTGAACCTTTATTTGATTGCTTGTCACCATTAAATTGCCTTTGGGGTTCGAGCATAATGCGCATTCTATTTCGGCTCCGTTGCATACATAATTTTTTGACATTTTATTTGTTTTTTAGTTTTCAAGAAAAATTCGTATTCATATCTATTTGATAAGATACTTTTCTTTGGTAGCCTCTTCCATTGCTCAAAACAAATTCAATATTAGCTGTCTTCATCCAAGAGGTTATCGAATCGATAAAATAATCTCCATTGTATTTTTCAATAAAAACATCTGCATCAGGAATTCCGTAGTATTTAAAATATTTAGAAATCCTCTTTCGATTTTTATCAGGGATTTTATTCAGGTCACCTGTTATTTCATATCGCAATATGCTTTCATCATTTTGTTCCTTTGCCAGTGTATAGAATTCAATCACCTCTACTGGCAAACAATGAATCATATTGCTGTGCTTTCTGCTCCTGGAAGCTTTCCTCTTCGTATCTGTCGGGAAATTCAAGTTTCCATTAAAAACAAACCCCAACATTTTGTATTGTCCGATATCCTCACGCATGTGTTTTTCATCACTCAGTCTATCTGCTATCAAGTCGAAATAACCATGTGCCATATCACCTTGATGTTTTTTATATAAAAAGGGGGATAAAGCTTCCCATTTTTCTTGGATTTCTTGGTGATTCCTTAGCCTAATAATATCTCCTCGCTGATTGAGTCCGACCCTTAGATGTTCCGTTATCGGGATTAATTCCAATAAAAGTTTTTCTTGTTTTTTATATGGTTTCGCCAAGTCGAACTTATGATTAGAAAACTTTCCGTCAAATACATATGAAATCCTTCCATTGGGTTGTGATTTCATTTGGATATCCAGATCAAAAGAGTATTTATTGGTAATATTGATGTCTTTGAGAACCGTTTCATCAATGATTTGAACGGTATATAGCATCCCTCCCGCTACTTGATTGTATTGGGATGACTTTTTCAATTTTAGTCCTTCCATCGTCCTTATCCTTTACTGACTTTGACATCCGATCCTCCTTGAAAGGATGCCACACCGGCCCCTTGGACATTCATGTCTCCATTGGTCGCCACAAGTTTGGTTTCAGACGAAGTGATATCCAGTGCATTGCCGACTTCCAGGGTTTTATCGTTTCCTATAGTTTCAAAGGAATCATTTGATGATACTTCAATTGAATTTTCAACATTTGCAATAAAATCTCCTCCAACTTCAGTCTCCTTATTTTCAGAAACCATGGTTTTCATGTTTTTTGAGGATTGCGTCAATGTTTCGGAAGCTCTGATATTGATATTTTTTGCCTCTATGTCAATCGTCTCCGGAGCGGAGATACGGATATTGTTATTTGCGGTATCAATAAAAATAATGTTGTCGCTCTTGTCTGTTATCGTAATACTTTCACTCCCTTCTTTATCATCGAAAGCGACAGTATGACCGCTTCTTGTTATAATGGTTTTCAGATGGTTTTCCGGACCTCCGCCGGCTCCGTTCGCTCCATGGAACATTCCCCCCATGACGAATGGTCTGTTGGGGTCGCCGTATCTAAAACCTACCATGACTTGATCGCCGACTTCCGGAATAAATACATGGCCTCGGTTTTCTTCATGTTGGTTTCCGCTTCCTGCATCCGGGGTCATGACTCGAAGCCAATTCGTATTCAATCCTTGAAGTTCTTGCCATTGGAATTGTACTTGAATCCGGCCTTTGTTCTCGGGATCCGTATTGCTCAGGACCTTGGCAAGTTGTGGATGAGCGATAGGACGAGAAATAGTGGGTTCCGGCAACTTAGAAGTTCCTGCGGGAATTCCTTCAAAATGGTTGCTGTAAACATTGTCTCCGGTCGCTTGATGATAGACGGCCGTTACTAGGAATTGTCCGTAGGATTTTTTGCTCCATGTACCGAATTCCACGAAAGTGGCCATCATGTCCATAATGACGCCGGGGCGAAGTTCTTGCTTGCTGCTGTTTCCTGAAATAATTGATATATCTGAGGAGGAAGCTGCTTGTCGGTTCTTGAGGTTGTTGTCTAAGATGGATTTATCCGAAACTCGCGTAGAAGAAAAATCCAACGGCAGGAAACCGAACTGATTTTTACTTTCTTCAAACCCGTGGTTTCCTAAGTCGTCTAGGCCGGTAGCTTTGTCTTCTGTTCCTCCATCAAAAGGTTCGTCGCGTAATGAGTGGTAAGAAAACAATCGCGATTTGACGGGACGCATTCGGGTGGAGACTTGAACCCTGTCCATATCAGTACCATAAATCATCGGAATTTTGGGCATGTCTTGTGGTCGACCGACAACGAGCTTGTCTCCATCGTACAACATCCATTCGTTGTATTGACAAGCCAGCCTTCTAATAAAGTCAAAATGGCTCTCCTGATGTTGGGTCATATATCACGGCCGTTGTTTCAGGAGCAATGTTGCTTTGTATTCCGATGGTATCAATTGTTTCCTTGATAATATCCTTCAAGGATTTTTCGACCCAAGAGAAGAAGTGTGGGCCGGTTTCCAATAAAATGGAATGGGAATACCCTTTGATAACGAGATCTCCGAATAGTCCATGATTATGAACCATTCCGACTGATGTAATGATTCCTGTGAAGTCATAGGTACCTAAAGTGATGGTTGCATTTTTGCCAACCCATCCTTTGGATCGGTCAATGGTATGCCCTCCAAGGGATTCCATGATTTCATGGCCGATTACGATTTCGAATGAATGATGGTCATACATTCGTTGGGTCAGGTTCATATGGCTAAAGTCATCGAGGGATTTACCATCGATGGAAATTCGGGTGTTGGGTTTCATATTTTTCTTTTTGTGAACGGGTTTTCCTTATTTATTCAATGAATTTTTTATTTCATAAATTGTGAATAAACATTTTTTAATTCATTAAAATTTCGTTCGATTTATAAAATAAAAAGACAATCCCAACCTGTGGTGGTTGAATTGTCTTTCGAGGGTATCTTTGGGTTGTTAAGGGTTGTTGTTTTATTTCAATATTAAGAGTGTTTTTTTGGGGGGATGTGAGTAAATAATTAGCTTTTATTCAATTATTCTTGATAAAAGACAAAAAGATTATTCATATCATTTGGAATCCAATCTTTACCATGGAAGGATTTTCCATCCCAATGAGCAACTAAATCAAATTGATTAATCAATAAAATATCATCTGAATAATTGCTCATGTTTACATTTTCTCCTTCTTTTAATCCATAGATTTCCCAGTAGCCATTTCTTGAGGAAATCCAATCAGTTATTGCTAAGATTTTTTTGGGTTCCAGTTCAGGTCGAGTAGTGGTTAACAAATCATTCCATTTCGCTTCCAATTTTTTTTCTTCATTCAATGAAAAAAGAAATCGAACGCAAAGAAAAACAATCAATCCTACAAAGGGTATTATTAAGAATTCCATTTAATTAATTTCTTTCTTATCTAATATTTTATTTAACCATTTCATATAATCATGCTGGTGCCTGTTTTTGACATTCTCACCTGAATTCATTATAGAATGAATATCATGAACATGTGGAGAATCAGTTAGATATTCATCCGGCAAACCTAGCATGTGTCCAAATTCATGAACTGCCCCACGTTGTCTCCCTCCTCCACTTTTATTAGTCATTCTTAAATCTTCGGAATCCAATTGAACTCGGCCACTCAAAGGACTTACATAGCTTCTATGAAAACCTCCCTTTTCGATTTTTTTCACATGAATTTCCCAGTGTTCAGAAATCGAAAATCCACCTATTTTTGACTCGAATTCGAATTGTAGAAATACCTTTTTTCCAGACTCTAAGGTTTTTACCAATTTTTTATTCCCCCATTTGTTTATCACTGATTTTTCAAACATGGAGACAAAAGACTCTTTTTCAAAATCGCTCCATTCTAAATCCTTTGAAGATTTGAAAATGAATTGGAGTTTCATAAATACAAATAGTATCAAATTCCCCGAGGCATCTTCTACTAAATATAAGTCATAAGCATCAAGAACCTTACCTCCAAACCAACCTATTGATCCGGCATTGTAGTTTCGGTTCTTTGCTATTATTTTTTGGTTGTTGTTTAAAGATATCA
>JAHDCE010000232.1 GCA_020630045.1 Saprospiraceae bacterium
ATCTTGTTTTAGATGTTATCACGAAATTTTTCGTGATAACATCTTTTATTCCGGACAAAAAACATTTGTCCATTCGATTGATAATGCTTACTTTTGCAACCCATTTCGAAGGAAATGGTGAATTCATAATATTTAAATGGTGGAATTTTATTCTCAAAATAAAATGAAACCATCACTATCAACACGTAAAAATATGCGTCAGTATGAAGTGACCTTCGTCGTAGATCCAAGACTGTCCGGCGACGAAGTGAAAACGGCAGTTGACACCTATGTCGACCTCCTAAAAAAAGAAGGAAGTAATATCGTCCACATTGACGAAATGGGACTTAAGGAACTCGCCTATTCTATCAACAGAAGAGACAGTGGTTACTACTTTAGCGTCGAATTCCAAAACGAGACCGGAGCTTTCATGGAGAAAGTCGAACTTTCTTTCAGAAGGGACGAACGTATCCTTCGCTTCTTGACCGTCAAATTGGACAAGTACGGCGTTAAGTACAACGAAGACAAGCGCAACGGATTAATTGGAAAGCGTAAGGAAGAAGAAGCTGGCGATGAAGCCAAAGCAGAAACTCCTGCTGAAAAAACCAAAGACAAGGCCGGCGCCTAATTCATTCACCGTTAAAATCTAAAAAGAAATGGCATCTAGAGACGATATCAAATTCTTGAGCAATCCTAATATTGGTCAGAATAAGCATAAGTTCTGCAGATTCAAAAAGTATGGCATCAAATATATCGATTATAAGGATCCTGAATTTTTGAAGCAATTTTTGAACGAACAAGGTAAAATCTTACCTCGTCGCATCACCGGTAACTCCCTCAAATACCAAAGAAGGGTTTCTACCGCGATTAAGCGTGCGAGACACTTGGGTTTGTTACCTTATGTGACCGATTTGTTGAAATAATTCTTATCCGATCGTATTCGGAAATTTCCTTTAAAATATTGAGATCATGAAGATCATTCTTTTAAAAGATATGGATACCCTCGGTAGAAAATTTGACATCGTGAATGTCAAACCCGGGTATGGCCGCAATTATATTATCCCTCGTAAATTGGGGGTTATCGCCAATGCTGATAACTTGGCGACACGCGAAAAAATCGTTGATAAAATCGAAGCTGAATTGACTGCTCGTTTAGGTGAGTTCCAAGAAATGGCTGAGAAAATTTCTGCTGCTGTTCTTAAAATCGGCGCTAAAGCCGGTACCAGTGGAAAAATCTTTGGTAGCGTAACCAATGTACAGCTTTCCCAAGCCATCAAAGATCAGTTGGGTCTTGAAGTGGACAGAAGGGATATCGTATTGAGTGAAGAAGTGAAAAACTTGGGCACTTATGCAGCTGTGGCTAATCTCCACAAACAAGTGGAAGCCAAAATTAACTTTGAAGTAATCGCCGAATAATTCCGGTATTACAATAGATGTTATCACGAAATTTTTTGTATGGAAGACAAATTGTTATTTTGGGAATAGACGAGGCATTCGCCGCAAAGCATAGCCGTAGCTACGTTTAAGGGGAATAACGAAGTGGATTTCAAAAATAACAATTTGACTATACTCAATTTTTCGTGATAACATCTAATATACAAGACAGAGAAAGTCCGGTTGCCCCACAGGCTTCCGGACTTCTTTTTTAATGTATGATGAGTCGAGTTACAATCCATTCTAACTATCGAAATGCCGGCCTCTTATTTATTTTTCTAGTTTTCGGCCTGTGTCTGATTTCTTGTGGTGATAGAAACAGGAAGGGAGCTATCCAAGGGGATTGGTACAAAAAAGGATTTGACAAAAAAGCCATGTCCTTTATAGGCGATTCCGTTTTTTATCCGATGCTCGATAAAGGATTCCCTTACCAATTAAAAGATGATACGCTGACAATCAATTTCAGCGAAGACAGGTTCACAAAAAGTATTATTCTCTCTTTTTCAAGCTATCAGATGGAAGTTTGGGATATGTCCTTGTCAAAAGATACCATTGTTCTCCAACGTCAACCGGATATCATAAAAGATACACTCAAATGATGCAAGTCGAAATCAACGGAACTTCATACGAAACCGTTATCGGTCTGGAAATACACGTTCAACTAAAAACCGATTCCAAAGCATTTTGTCGAGACGTCAACCGATTCGGTGGAGCTCCGAATACACGGGTTAGTGCCATCTCGCTAGGACATCCGGGGACTTTACCGATACCCAATACCAGACAAATCGAATATGCTGTAAGGTTAGGACTCGCCCTAGGATGCGACATAACAAAAAATATGTTTTTCGATAGGAAAAATTATACCTATCCGGATTTGCCGAAAGGATATCAAATCACACAAGACGACTCGCCTGTTTGTGTAGGTGGGGCAATAGATATCCGTATAAAAGGAAAAGGTAAACGAATCCGATTGACCCGGATTCATATGGAAGAGGATGCCGGGAAACTTGTTCATGGTGTCATCTCCGGAGCTTCAGGAGTGGATTTGAATCGAGCCGGAACACCACTCCTCGAAATCGTAACCGAACCGGAATTGCGTTCAGGAGAAGAAGCCTTTCAAGTACTCGCCGAAATTCGCCGATTAATCCGTTACCTAGATATTTCCGATGGTAATATGGAAGAGGGAAGCATGAGGTGTGATTGTAATATTTCCTTGCGTCCCCAAGGACAAAAAGCTTTTGGCACCCGATGTGAAATCAAAAATGTCAATTCCATGCGCAATGCTTGGAAAGCCATTGAAGCCGAAGCCGCAAGACAAGCGGAAGTATTACGCCAAGGAGGAACCATAGATCAGCAAACCCGATCTTATGATGTGGAAGGCAACCATACCCGCCATATATTAAGGGATAAAGAAGACGCTCATGATTATCGTTATTTCCCCGAACCGGATATTCCGCCATTGGAAATTTCGGATGAATATATTCAGAAAATAAAGAAAAATCTTCCCGCCTTGCCGGCGGAATTGAGAACTCGTTTCCAAAAGGAATACAAACTCAATGAATACGATACGGAAATATTAATTGACGACAAGGAAACCGCAGACTTGTATTTAGGGGTTTTAAATCACTATCAAGGATACAAAACAGTGGCGAATATGGTCATCAACAAAGTCAAGGCCTATGTAAAGGAAAATGGAGCGAACTTGACAGATTTGACGCCTAGGTATGTGCAATTGGCGGCTTACGCCGAATTGCTGGATTCAGGAAAAGTAGCAGCTTCCGTAGCGAACCAAAGGATATTTCCTGAAATGATGAGCAATCCGTCAAAATCACCGGCTCAAATCGCCGAAGAACTGAATTTGATTCAAGAAGCGGACACCGATTTCTTATCTACTGCGATAGACGAAGTCCTTGCCGGTAATACTGACGCGGTAGCCCGTTTCCGAAAAGGAAAAAAGGGACTAATGGGATTTTTTATGGGTGAAGTGATGAAAAAGACAAAGGGCAAAGCCCATCCAAAAGAGACGCAAAAACTCCTTGCGGAAAAATTAAACAACTTTTCCTAGTGAAGAATAAAAAAGCGGCCGACTCGAATCCGAGTCGGCCACTGTAGTTTTTGTATTATTTCTGATAGAGATTACTTCTTCAGCAAATCACGGATCTCGCCCAAAAGGTCAAGCTCAGAAGGACCTGCAGGTGCTGGCGGCTCTGGTGGATTAACACGATTGTACATCTTGATGACGATGAACAATACAAAAGCAATAATGAGGAAATCAATAATGGCTTTTACCAATTTACCCCAACGGATAGCAACCTCTGCTGCAACTTCCTTACCTTCAGCATCTACTTGAGCTTCTTGAAGAACGTGCTTCAATTGCTCAAATTCGACACCTCCCAATGCCATTCCGATTGGTGGCATTAAAATGTCAGCAGTAAAGCTGGTGATGATGGCACCGAAGGCACCCGCGATAATAACGGCTACGGCTAAATCCAGCACATTGCCCCGCATGATGAAATCCTTAAACTCCTTAATCATGTTTTACGTTTTGATGAAATAAAAAATTCTAACATTAAGATGTAAATGTTAATATTTCGTCACATCAAAATAGTAAATAACATTTAATTGAAAATTACACGAATAAAAAGGTAGAGTGGTTATTTGTTGATTGTTAATAGGTTATGAGTCGAGGAGGTCAGACCAAGAACCTTTTATTGTTTCTTCTCTTTCATTGTCTTTAAGCGTTTGAAGGAATTCTTTTCTAGGAATGCCCCTAGCTCCGAGGCTAATCAAATGGTCGGTTCCTTGCTGGCAATCAATGAACCAAAAACCGAGTTCTTTGAGCTTTAAGACCAAGGTGATGAATCCGAATTTTGATGCATTGCTCACCCTAGAGAACATAGATTCTCCAAAAAAGCATTTTCCCATGGAATTGCCATACAGGCCGGCGACGAGTTCATCTCCCTGCCAGACTTCGACGGAGTGGCACAACCCCATTTCATGTAATTTGAAATAAGCGGCCTTCATTTCTTCCGTCAACCAAGTCCCACCGCTTTGTCCTTTGCGTACGGTCTTTTGGCACCCTTCCAATACATCCATGAAACAAGTGTCTAAGGTTACCCTGAATTTTTTTTGGTTGAAATACGGACGCATGCTTTTGCTGATTTTCAACTCATCAGGAAAAAGGACGTACCTAGGATCCGGACACCACCACAAAATCGGATCTTCCGGGTTGAACCAAGGGAACACACCGATCTTGTAAGCGAGCAGGAGCCTATCCACGCTCAAGTCCCCGCCAACGGCGAGAATTCCCTCTTCACCGGTAAGATGAGGGTCAGGGAAAGAGATGTCCTGTGTTAACCAAAATATTGGCATGCATATAGGGTAGTGGTGAGAAAACGAATATACGTCAAAACA
Source organism: Saprospiraceae bacterium (assembly GCA_020630045.1). Taxonomy (GTDB): domain Bacteria; phylum Bacteroidota; class Bacteroidia; order Chitinophagales; family Saprospiraceae; genus JAHDCE01. Next base: position 4,828 of record JAHDCE010000232.1, read on the forward strand.
CAAAGGCAGTGGAATCTGTTGCAAGATTTTCCACTGCCTTTGTGTTTTTCTGATATGAAAAGAAAAATACTTCTAGAGCTTCCCTTATTTATCCACCGATTCATGTTCGATGACTGCGGAAAGACCACGGTCACAAAGTGCATCTTTCAATGGCCTCAAATCATCGAATGAACCGGATTTTACAGATGCTTTTCCAGTAAAATGAATAATCATCGCTAACTGTTCTCCTTGTTGCTCCGAATGTCCCAAGATGTCCATAAAGCACATAATGACCCAATCAAAAGTATTGAAGTCATCATTGTAAACGACAATGGTTGATGTCGTTCCTGTTGTGGTGAGTTCTTCCACCAATACATCCTCTTGCTCTTGCGTAAAAATTCCCATGACTCTCTCGTTTTAAGTGCGTTTAGAATCTATGTTTTCAACTACTAAATGGCGGATAAAGTTTCTTTTACCTGATCAAAATTCGGAAGTTCTCCCGCGTTATCCAAAACTTCAGCATAACGAATGACTCCTTCTCCATCAATGACGAATGCGGAACGCTTCGAAACATGCTTCATACCTAGGACAAAATCTTCATACAAAGCACCATAAGCCCTGGAGACGTCCTTGTTGAAGTCGGATAATAAGGGGAAGTTAAGATTTTGTTCCGCCTTGAATTTTTCAAGTGTAAACAAGGAATCTACCGAAATGGCCAAAACTTCCGCATCCAAGTTTTGATAAAAGGAAATGTCGTCCCTTGTATTACAAAGCTCAGTGGTACATACACCCGTAAAAGCGAGTGGAAAAAACAAAAGAACCACTTTGCGTCCTTTGTATGATGAAAGGGTAACTTGCTCTTTTTGTTCATTAAACAGCGTAAAATCCGGTGCTGCGTCTCCTACTCGTAAAGCCATTGATGATTGTTTTTAGATGATGAAATTAGTTGTTTCGTTGTTATCAAAGATACGGAATTTGGCCGGATATAAAAAACGCCGGCTCAACGAGCCGGCGTTCTTTTTTGTGCCTTATCCCTTCGTGAAGTCGGGATATATAATTGGATTAATCCAATTTCTTCAAGAGCTTTTTGATCTTTTCTACAACCTCGGCTTGTGCTTCGATTTCTTTTGTCTTGGTTTCCTGAGCACCGGCATTTTCCTTGATGCCTTCTTTCGCTTCGGCGATTTTCTTTTCGCACTTAGCGATTTCGTCTTCGTAATCTTCTTTGTCTTTTTTCAAATCCTTCATGTCGCCGTTTAGCTTCTTGAGGATTTTTTCTTGCTCTTTCAAATCTTCTTCAATAGAAGCACGAGAAACACTCAATGCGAATTCATTTAAGATTTTTTCAGCAACGGCTACTTTGTCACCATGCATGCTAGAATTCAAGTAAGCGCCCCCTAAGTCGAACCAAACAGTCAATGTCGTGTTCTCGCCGCTTTGCTTGGCTGTAGAATAAATATCTACAGTATTGCTACTCATCGCTTTGATTTCCGAATTGTCTGCGAATACTTCAGGAGATTTCTTGGCCTTCTTGACCTTTCCGTCAAAGTCTTTTAGGTATTTGATCCAAGCTTTTTCTACTTCCTTCGCTTCGGTCTTTCTTAATTCAATAGTGAAAGCGTTGTTGCTTCCTTGGCTCATACTCGCTGAACCTTCTTTGATTTGTGCCGTCATGGCAGTCGCTCCGAATACAAGGAGGAATAAGAATAGTGTAATCTTTTTCATAATGAATCAGGTATTTGTGAAATGAATGGTTGTTATTAATAACCGGTCAATATTAAAGGTTAACCGGTTCATATCTTCAATAACAGCTTTTTTGACGTTACGGAAACGATGCTGTTACACAGAGTGTGGGTTAATATGAAGTTAAAAAGGGAAAAGC
>JAHDCE010000233.1 GCA_020630045.1 Saprospiraceae bacterium
GTGGAGCCACCCACATATTATATACGGAATGGCCGCTCACCGGCAATAAAGCCACTTCTTCTTCTTGTGGGGAATTGATATCGATTTTCATGTTATCCATCGGACGGGTGGAAGGCATGATACTGCCGGCCAGAAAAGCGAAAAACCGGGATTTAAGGAAGGAATGGGGGAACATACCGTTCAGATATGTAATGTATCCGAATCGATCGTCTTGGCTGAGGGTATTGTGTAGCAATGTTGTCCCTCCACGCCAGTGGCCGAGTATAAAAACAGGAGCGTCATTGATTGTTACATCTTTCAATTGCCGCCCTAAACGCCATCGCTCCCAAGCACGAAACGGAGCTCCGACAAAAACCACAAGGGTCGTAAATAATACCTTAAAAAAGTATTTCCATTCCCATTTGTACCTAGAAAGGTATTTGAACCAAACGCCGGTCCTAGCACCGATAATGGTGATGACACCGGAATTGTTTTTCTTTTTGTCTTTGAATTTAGCCACTCTAAATATCAGTCTTGTTCTTACTTCCGTACTCTATAATCCCAGTACAAATATAGGGTTTCAAGCTGCGTGGACAGCTTTCTTAATAGTATGAAAAAAAAAAAATTGAAAAAAATCGACCGGCCTTTGTAACATTCACAATTACGAATCGTCTTCCCCATGTATGCAGATGAATGACTTCTTATATCATATTCACCAATTCAAAGACAGCTTATATCGCTTCTCTTTGAGAATCGTCGGCCGGACGGACGAAGCCGAGGATGTGGTACAAGAAGTTTTCATTAAAGCTTGGGAAAAGCAGGAAGATTATTCTTCCATTCAAAACACTGAGGCATTTTTGGTTCGCATGACAAAAAATTTATCCATAGACAAGTTACGTTCCAAGCACCGCCGTGCCGAACAACTTGGAGATGAAGTCATGAAGTTAGGCACGACCGCCACACCGGAAAAAAATGCGGAAGTCACTGATACGATAGAACGGATGGAAGATATCGTCGCCGGATTGCCTGAAAAACAAAAAATGGTTTTTCAACTCCGGGAAATCGAGGGAAAAAGTTATCAGGAAATCGCAGACTGCCTCGATATCTCGATGGACCAAGTGAAAGTGAATGTTTTCCGGGCCCGGAAAACCATTAAAGAAAAATTGTTGAAAGCTGACGCTTATGGACTATAACGACATCATATTATTATTGAATAAATATTGGGATGGAGAAACTTCATTGCAAGAAGAAAAAATATTGAAAGATTATTTCAATAGCGGAAAAACAGACCCTAGGCTATCGGCTTATGCACCAATGTTCCAATACATCCAAAAGGAACAACAAGTTTCTTTGGACAACGACGATTTTTCTAGTGAAATCACCAATAAAACAACACGCGACAATGTCAAACCTCTAAAAAGAAATCAGATATGGATGCGTATGGCGGCGGCCATTTTATTCCTGGTCGTCGGTGCTTGGATATATTGTTCTTTGCAAACAGACAATTTAAATAATACCGGTTCAAAATACGCCGTAAAGGTATATGAAGTCGAAGATCCGGAAGAAGCTAAAATCATCGTAAAAGAAGCGTTGATGATGGTTTCCGGAAAAATGAACCAAGGTGCGAAAAAGGCATCGGACGGTATCAATAATTTCAATAAAATAAAAAACATTATTTCCCGTAAGGGAAAATAAAAATACACCCCTTATTACAATACTAAAGGTCATGACCCGATCATTCTTATTTCAATTTTAAAATCAATTTATCATGAAAAAATATTTGTTTTTTATCATAACTTTTATTTGTAGCATTCCGATGTTGCAAGCGCAAAACGAAGATGCGATTGTCAAGTTCTTCGACCGTTATATGGAAGCCGCTGAAGACGGGGAAGACGAAGACGTAACCATCGTATATATCAGCGGAAGAATATTCGGCATGATCGCCGATTCCGACGAAGACGAGGAAGTTCAAGAATTAATTAAAAACCTCACAGGATTGCGTATCATGTCCATTGACAGGGACGGGACGGAACTCTACAAAGAGGCCACTGAAAAATTTGACAAAAACCAATACGAATCACTCATGACCATCCGGGATGGTGGCGAAAAAGTGGACTTCTTTATCCTAGAAGAGGGTAATATTATCAAGGAGTTATTGCTATTGGTTTCTAGTAAAGATTCTTTCGTCATGATTTCCTTTTTAGGAGAAATCGACTTAGACACAATTTCTAAGCTCGCCAATTCAGTTGACATGGACGGGATGGAACACCTAGACAAAATCAAAGACAAAGAAAAAAAGGAAAACTAATCCATAAAGAATTTCGAATTTATCACCGAAAAAAATTAAAACCATTATGAAAAAGTTATTAGTTATCGCACTAGTAGGAATGCTACCGATGTTGATGTCAGCCCAAAACAAATGCATCAAAGATTTCTACAAAAAATACAAATCCGAGGAAAATGTAACGAGTATCAAACTCAGTGGATTCCTCCTTAAAATGGTCGCTCGATTTTCTGACGAAGATGACGAAGACAAAGAGATCATGTCAAAAATCACCAAGCTACGTATCCTTGACATGGACGACAAAAATGTAGTCTCTCCAAAGGACTATAAAAAGTTTTTGAAAGACATCAAAAAAGACAATTTCACAGAATTGATTAAAGTAACCGACGGAGGGGAAAAGGTAGATATACTGCTCCAAGAAAAGGGAGATAAAATCAAGGGATTATTGATTTTGGTTTCCGACAAAAAGTCCTTCACCATGGTCAGCTTAGAAGGTAATTTTAGCTGGGAAGATTTGAAAAACCTAGACATGGACATAGAAGGCGCCGAACACTTAGACAAAGTTCCACAAGCCTAATACCATTACAAAGCCAATTTGAAAAATGTTTCATCAATTACGCTATTCCGCGAAAGCGGAATAGCGTTTTTTAATTCGTAATAGCCGCAATTATTTTATTCGAATATTTATTCGAAAAATCAATAAAAACAATTTCATCTATCGGCTTTTTAAGCACCTCTATAATATCAATAATATATTGCAATCCTTCAGAAAGGGTCAAAAAAGAAACGGTCATGATACTCAGTTCACCTTCCGACTTTTCATTCACATTTTGCCAAGCAATTTCTTCATCAAAATACATCTCTGATATTTCATACAAAGTGCCTGAACTGATAATGATTTCGGGTCGATTCGAAACTATTTTGTGAGTTAAGGAAGCCAACAACTCCTCATCTTTTTCTTCCGCTATTGTAAAAGCTAACCAATTATTTCTAGGTAATTTTTTCCACCAATTCGCGTCCTCCCTTACACTGACGACTTTCGATTTGACACGCCCCATATTCGAATTAAAATATGTCATATCCATTCACTTTCATTTTGTACAACATCCGTCCATAAGATTGGCAAAAGGCGACCCAATTGTCCTCAAGTTGCTTTTTCATTTTAACCATATTCGCTTCCATCTTCCATTTCGAAAGATCATTGTCCTCTAAAGCATCAAAAAAATTCAGCGGCTTGGTTTTAGCGATTTTCAAAAATCGTAGAACGATTGAGTCCAATAATTTATTCAAAGCAACCAAAAAATTCCTCATCGGCTTCACATGAATATCGATTTGTCCTGACATCAACAATATCCGTTCACGCCGTTGGAGTACTTGAGGCATTGCCTTCATGAAAACCTCTTTCGCATGTTCCAATTGAAATGGTTCTCCTTCTTTGGCCTCAGCCAGACTAAACGCATCCAATAGTCCAAATGTCCATTCTAAACATTCTAGCCGAATGGATTCAAGGAATTGATAATCTACAGTTTCTTTCATTTCGTAAGTGATATTAAAATTACTCCCAAACAGCCAAGCATTTCTTTTCTTGCCAAAATTGTTCTAAAGTCATTTTGGGATGTCCGCTAACTCTAATGGTCAAAGGGCTCAATCGGACACTAATTTTATGCGACCGTTGATTGCTATAAGTTCCGATATCCACCACTTCATCGCCGGATAATTCTAAATCGTGCTCCTGTAAATATCGCATGATTGCAGGAACTTGCAAATCAACTCCACCCGTCGCTAATGCATGTGGATTCCGCAATATTTTCGCTAGGGAAACCAACTCCTCCAAATCACCCGGATGTGATTCGAAGTATTCCTTATAGCTTTGATAATACACTTTATCCAAGGCTTCTTCACGAGTCATAAACTCACCATCCACTCCATATCCGATTATCCAATTGTCTCCATATTTTTCATCCCATTCCCTTTGACGTTTGTTTTGTTGTTTGGCATTACCGGCCCTCCCTAGGCGACGTTCAACAATTATCCAAGGCATCCGTATTGAATTTGATACAAGTTTCCAATCCATATTAAACCGTTATCGTTCCTAGGAATTGGATAAAAACATGACTAATTTCGCCACCTAAAATTTTATTGATGATAATTTATAGCGTTACCGTAAAGGTCGAAACTACCATACATCAAGAATGGTTGGAATGGATGAAAACCAAGCATATTCCTGATGTCTTGGACACCGGTTTGTTTTTGGAATGTCGGATTTGTCGGATATTGGGTGAAGAACCGGATGGAGGAGAAACCTTTAACATGCAGTACCTCTGTAAGGACATGGAAGCGCTTAATGAATACCAACAAAAGTTTGCCAAAGCGTTGCAGGAAGAGCACACCTCTCGATACAAAGATAGATATGTAGCTTTCCGGACTTTGCTAGGAGTCGAAGGAACGATTGAGAAACGACTTGTTTAAAACAATTTATTTTATTATTTTTGCAACACATTTTTTTGTTTTGCTAGGGCAAACAACCCGCCTCCCAACATATTTAAAAAGAAGTAGGTTTTAAATGGATGATAACCAAAACACCGAATTGAACGGTCAATCCGGAAACGTGATTTCCCTAAAAGGGATGTATGAAAATTATTTTTTGGATTACGCCTCTTATGTAATCCTAGAACGGGCCGTCCCAACAGTTTTGGATGGCCTAAAGCCCGTTCAACGAAGAATCCTCCATTCCATGAAGGAAATGGACGATGGGCGTTTTCATAAAGTAGCGAATATTATCGGTCAAACCATGCAGTACCATCCGCATGGTGATGCGGCGATCGGTGCCGCCCTCGTCAATATCGGGCAAAAAGATTTGCTGGTAGATTGTCAAGGAAACTGGGGGGATATTCGTACCGGAGACGGTGCGGCAGCATCCCGATACATAGAAGCGAGATTGACCAAATTCGCCCTTGAGGTGTTATTCAACCCCCAAACCACGGAGTGGCAGATGTCCTACGATGGACGAAAAAAGGAACCGACCGGATTACCGGTCAAGTTTCCATTATTGCTCGCCCAAGGCGTTGAGGGTATTGCAGTCGGTCTTTCGACCAAAATAATGCCGCACAACTTCATTGAAATCATCAAAGCGTCCATTGCCCATCTCCAAGAAAAAAGCTTCAAGCTTTTCCCCGACTTTCTCAATGGTGGCTTTGTCGATGTTTCGGATTACAACAAAGGAAAAAGAGGTGGAAAACTCCGTGTACGGGCAAAAATCGAAAAACTGGACAAATCCACGCTGATTATCCGTGAATTGCCTTATGGAGTAACTACCACCTCCTTAATGGATAGTATCGTCAAAGCGAATGAAAAGGGGAAAATCAAAATCAAGAAAGTCGTTGATAATACGGCAAAAGATGTAGAGATATTAGTACACCTCGCTACTGGCATTTCTCCTGAGGTGACAGAGGATGCATTATATGCATTCACCAATTGTGAAGTTTCCATATCGACCAACGCTTGTGTCATCCTGAACGACAAACCTATGTTTACGGATGTACATGAGATATTGAAATTGTGTACGGATAATACCCGTGAGCTACTACGCTGGGAATTAGAAATAAAAGAGGCGGAACTCCTAGAAAAATGGCACTTCGCATCCCTGGAAAAAATATTTATCGAAAAGCGGATTTATCGTGATATCGAAGAATGTGAAACTTGGGAAGATGTTCTTCTAACTATCAGGGAAGGGCTTAAGAAATATGTCGCTACGCCTTCGGAAAATCCGCGAAAAACAGACAAACGACTCCACTTACTCAGAGACATCACCGAAGAAGATATCGTTCGCTTGACAGAGATAAAAATCAAGCGGATTTCCAAGTACAATACATTCAAGGCGGATGAAAAAATCGCTCAACTGGAAAAGGACTTGGAGCAGGTAAGACACGACCTCGCCAACCTTACGGAATATGCAATCGCTTACTTCCAACATTTGCTAGACAAATACGGAAAAGGGAAGGAAAGAAAAACCAAAATCACTTCCTTCGAATCCGTAAAAGCGACAAGCGTTATCGCCAAGAATACCAAGTTGTATGTCAATCGAAAAGAAGGGTTTATCGGTACGTCTCTTAAAAAAGATGAGTTTGTAGAAGAGTGTTCTGATATTGACGACATCATCGTTTTCCGAAAGGATGGAAAATTCTTGGTTTCACGGATTTCGGATAAGACTTTCGTAGGGAAAAACATCATACACGTCGCCGTTTGGAAAAAAGGAGATGACCGTACCACTTACAATATAATTTACTTGGATGGTAAATCCGGCACTTCCTACGCGAAGCGGTTTAATGTTACGGCCATTACCCGCGACAAGGAATATGATCTAACCAAAGGTAATCCTCGGTCAAAGTTGTTGTACTTCACCTACAATCCTAATGGAG
>JAHDCE010000234.1 GCA_020630045.1 Saprospiraceae bacterium
TCTTCACGGACTACCCTTTCAGAAAGTACGATGGCATCCTCGAAGTTGTAACCTTTCCAGGGCATGAATGCCACCTTAAGGTTTTGACCAAGTGCCAATTCCCCTTTTTCAGTTGCATAACCATCACAAAGGATCTGACCTTTTTCTACGCGGTCACCTTTACGGATGATCGGCTTCAGGTTGATACAAGTTCCTTGGTTGGTACGGCGGAACTTAATCAAGTCATATACCTTACGGCTATCTTCAAATGAGACCAATTTGTCTTCATCTGTACGATCGTAGCGAATCACGATTTCTTTAGAATCGACATATTCGACGATACCTTTACCTTCTGCGTTGATCAACATACGGGAATCGGTCGCGACCTTTCCTTCCAATCCGGTTCCTACAATCGGAGAACTCGGACGGATAAGCGGCACGGCCTGACGTTGCATGTTGGATCCCATCAAGGCACGGTTGGCATCATCATTTTCCAAGAATGGAATTAAGGAAGCGGATACACCTACAATTTGGTTAGGTGCGACGTCCATGTATTCCACCGTGTCCGGTGTTTTTACCGGGAAATCACCGTGTTCACGGCACTTGATACGATCTGTATTGAAGGCTCCTTTTTCGGTTAACGGCGTATTGGCCTGAGCGATAATGGCGTGATCTTCTCCTTCAGCTGATAGGAATTTCAATCCTTGAGAGAAGTCAACAGCACCTTCGACCACCGGTCGATAAGGTGTTTCCAGAAAACCCATTTTGTTCACCTTGGCGTGTACACAAAGTGTGGTAATCAAACCAATGTTCGGCCCTTCCGGTGTCTCAATGGTACAAAGACGACCATAGTGAGAGTAGTGAACATCACGAACCTCGAAACCTGCCCTTTCCCTAGAAAGACCACCTGGCCCTAAGGCGGAAATCCTACGTTTGTGCGTGATTTCCGACAATGGATTGGTTTGATCCAAAAATTGGGATAACTGGCTCGTTCCGAAGAAAGAGTTGATAACGGAGGACAATGTACGGGCGTTGATCAGATCAATGGGTGTGAATACTTCATTGTCACGTACATTCATACGCTCACGGATGGTTCTTGCCATACGAGCAAGACCTACACCGAATTGAGAGTACAATTGCTCTCCCACTGTCCGTACACGACGATTGCTCAAGTGGTCGATATCATCTATTTCCGCTTTGGAATTCATCAATCTAACCAAGTATTTGATAATAGATATGATGTCATCTTTGGTCAATACCAATACATCTTTATTGGCATCCGAACCGAGTTTGCGGTTGATTTTATATCGTCCTACTTCTCCTAGGTTATACCTTTTATCGGAGAAGAACAATTTGTCGATGATACCACGAGCGGTTTCATCATCCGGTGGATCAGTTCCCCTTAGTTGTCGATAAATATGTTGAACCGCTTCCAATTCGGAACTGGAAGGGTCTTTTTGCAATGTGTTGTAAATAACAGAATAATCTTCTTCGATGTCTTCACGTTGAAGAATTACCATTTCGGCTCCTGATTCTACAATCAAGCTGATGTTAGATTCATCAAGAACGACATCCCTTTCCAGTATGATTTCGTTACGTTCGATGGTAATTACCTCTCCGGTATCTTCATCCACGAAGTCTTCTGTCCAAGAGCGAAGAACCCTTGCCGCCAATTTTCGACCGAGGGCTTTCTTAAGTTCGGCTTCGGTAGCGTCTACCTCATCCGCCAAGTCGAACAAGTTCAAAATTTCCTTGTCCGTATCGAAACCGATTGCCCTCATCAGTGTAGTGACGGGGAATTTCTTTTTACGGTCGATGTACGCGTACATGACGGTATTGATATCGGTTGCGAATTCCATCCATGCTCCCTTGAAAGGAATAACACGGGCGGAGTAAATTTTGGTCCCGTTAGGGTGGAAACTCTGGCCAAAGAAAACTCCCGGAGAACGGTGAAGTTGGGTAACGATTACCCGTTCGGCACCATTGATTACGAATGTTCCCTTGGGAGTCATGTAAGGAATATTCCCGAGGAATACATCCTGAACGATGGTTTCGAAATCAACGTGTTCTTCGTCGTTACAAGAAAGTCGGAGCTTGGCCTTGAGCGGAACGCTGTAGGTTAATCCTCGCTGCATACATTCTTCGATGGAGTATCTCGGAGGATCCACGAAATAATCGAGGAATTCGAGAACGAAGATGTTCCTTGCATCGGTAATGGGATAATTCTCTTGGAATACCCGATAAAGTCCTTCATTGATCCTGTTTTCAGGAGTTGTTTCCAATTGGAAAAACTCTTGAAAGGATTTGATTTGGATTTCTAGGAAATCCGGATAATCAGCGGGTTTAATTTTACCAAAGTTGTGCCTTGCGGCGGCTGCTGTAGCAATGTTTGGCATAGGTCTATGCGGATTTAAATATTTCCTTGTCAAAATGTCCGAAATACGGACCAAATCATAGTTGTGTTAATTGAGTAACAGTCAAATAATAACTTTGCGATTTCACTTATGTTCTTTTTACTTTATACTTCGTTAATTTTTTCAGCAATAGCCCTGCTATTCCTTCTAAAATTGCCTCGTCTAAACTAAAAATCACGATTTTCAAATCGACAACTTATTTTTTGGTTGTCACTGAGGGGATTATATAGCACAATAGGTTTAGCCGAACGATGCAATCGTCGGCTAAACCTTTACCTACCCAAAAAACTTTCGGGTCAGGGAGATCAAGAATTACTTGATTTCTACCTGAGCACCTACAGCTTCAAGGGCTTCTTTGATTTTTTCGGCCTCATCCTTAGGTATTCCTTCCTTGATAGGAGCTGGAGCACCATCTACCATAGCCTTAGCTTCTTTCAAACCTAAGCCTAGAAGACCTTTTACCTCTTTAACAACCTTCAACTTCGCGGCACCCGCTGATTGAAGGATAACATCGAATTCGGTTTGTTCAGCAGCAGCATCGCCACCTCCACCACCAGGACCGGCGGCAACGGCTACAGCAGCAGCTGCAGGCTCAATTCCGTATTCGTTTTTCATAATTTCAGCCAACTCTTGTACCTCTTTAACTGTAAGGTTTACGAGTTGTTCTGCGATTGCACTCAAATCTGCCATTTTACTTTCTTTAAACGGTTAATGATTATATGAGGCGTCAACTTGGAAGCCTAAATTGAATTAGTGGCGAAAAAATCGCCGGTTAAATTATCCTTCTCGCTCCTCCAAAGCTTTCAACAAGCCGGATACGGTATTTCCACCGGACTGGAGTGCTCCCATAACATTTTTGATAGGAGACTGGAGTAGGACGATAACCTCTCCGAGCAAATCTTCTTTCGATTTGAGTTCGGTGAGAGGTTTGATTTGGTCGTCACCAACGAAAACGTCGGTATCGATATAAGCCGCCTTAAGGACGGGACGTTCTATTTTCTTGTCATCTCTGAAATCCTTAAGGATTTTTGCCGGTAAATTGGCTGTTTCAGAGAAGAACAAAGTCGATTGTCCTTTAAGGACATCATATATTGGTTCGTACCCTTTTTCTTCAGCATTTTCTTCAAGGGCTTTTTTGATAAGTGTATTTTTATACACTTTCATAGAAACACCTTTTTCGAAGCAAATACGACGAAGTTGATTGATATCCTTTACGGTCATAGCCGATGAATCGGCGATATAGAAGAATTGGTTGTTGGCGAATTGCTCCTTGAGCTCATCTATCGTGATCGCCTTTTGCGCTTTATTCATGATCTTCCCCTTTTACGATTACTTAATGGTTTTTGGATCAATCGGAATCCCCGGGCTCATTGTAGAAGCAACGGTAACCGACTTCATGTAGATCCCCTTTGCGGTAGAAGGTTTCATACGAACCAATGTTCCTAATAATTCGTTGGCGTTATCAACGAGTTTGTTAGGTTCGAAAGAGACTCTTCCAACAGGAGAGTGGATGATTCCATTCTTATCGACACGGAAAGAGATTTTACCCTTTTTCACATCTGCAACAGCAGCACCGACATTTGGAGTTACCGTACCTGTTTTCGGGTTTGGCATCAGGCCGCGAGGCCCTAGGATACGACCTAATCGTCCAATTTTAGCCATTACGCTAGGCATTGCGACAATTACATCGACATCTGTCCAACCACCGGATACTTTTTGGATCATTTCATCCAATCCTACATAATCCGCACCGGCATCTTTTGCTTCCTGTTCTTTATCAGGAGTACAGAAGACCAATACTTTTTTCGATTTACCCGTACCGTGAGGAAGGGAAACCGTTCCACGAAGAGCTTGATCCGCTTTACGGGGGTCGATTCCCAAGCGAATGTGCAAATCAACGGAAGCATCGAATTTGGTTGTATTTACTTCACCGATGAGTTTCATTGCCTCATCGATAGAATACAATTTATCTTTTTCGATTTTCGCGTTGGCTGCCGCTCTTTTTTTAGAGACTTTTGCCATGATAAAATATTTACGAGGTACTAACGCTAATAAGCTCCCTCAATCAATGAATATTACTTTTCAATTAAGCTTCGTCAGAAGCACTTTCACCTGCCCAAGGAGGTGTTCCGGAAACGGTAACTCCCATACTACGAGCGGTACCTGCTACCATCTTCATAGCAGATTCAACAGTGAACGCATTCAAATCTGACATTTTGTTCTCAGCGATTTCTTTGACATCATCCCAAGAGACCGATCCGACTTTGTCACGGTTCGGGACAGAAGATCCCTTTTTCAATTTTGCTTTTTGCATCAATTGAACCGCAGCGGGTGGTGTCTTTATGACGAAAGAAAAAGACTTGTCAGAAAATACGGTGATTACGACGGGAAGAACTTGTCCCATTCTATCTTGGGTTTCTGCATTAAAACGTTTGCAGAATTCCATGATGTTTACTCCCTTGGCACCCAATGCAGGACCAACCGGAGGAGCGGGATTCGCCTGTCCACCTTTGACTTGAAGCTTAATAAACGTACTTACTTCCTTTGCCATTTTGCAATTTTTTTTTGCCTAATGAATTGAAATAGATTTCAATTTTCGAAGGCATTTTTATTTTTGAATATATCAAACAAAACTTTACGATATCCGGGGAAGTCTTTCCCAGCTCACATGAGAAACCGGCTATTAAGTTTGTTTTTCCACTTGCATAAAGTTCAACTCCACTTCTGTTCCACGACCGAAGATTTTTACGATTACCTTCAGTTTTTTCTTCTCCTCATTGATTTCTTGAATATCACCAACGAATCCATTGAAAGGACCATCGATGATTTTCACTGTTTCGTTCACCAAGAATGGCTCAAGTAATGACTCACCGACGTCTTGGGATTCATCTACTTTACCGAGCATACGATTTGCTTCGGCTGGTCGAAGAGGAATCGGATTATTTTTTTCGATGAAGTAAATGACATTAGGGATATTTTGAATGGAAGTAATGATTTCTCCACTGAATTTGGAAGGCACTGCTTCAATCAAAATATACCCGGGAAGGATATTACGGTCTTGGATGACCTTTTTACCATTCCTAATTTTATATACCTTTTCGGAAGGCACCAAGACCTGAGTCAGGGCACTATCCCATTTATTACGTGAAATTTCGAGTTCGATACGCTCTTTAATCTTGCGCTCTTTTCCGCTAATAACCCGCAGTGAATACCATCTCTTTTCTTCCTCCATGACGAATGCCGGATTTTAACGGGGTGATTAAAATAGACCGTAAATGACATCCATCAAATTCTTGGATGCCAAATCCATAACGAAGATGATCAATGTAATAATAATTGTAGCTACGATTACAAGTACGGTAGTATTCCACAAAGCTCCAGCTGTTGGCCAAGTAACTTTGTGTACCAATTCTTCATAGCTTTCCTTAACGTATAAAACGACCTTGTCCATCTTATCAAAACTCTAAGTGAGGAAACATTGAATATCAATCAGTACCCCTTTTTTTCAAAACGAGTATCGAACAATCGATACAAATTAGCACGGGCGGCAGGACTTGAACCCGCAACCTATGGTTTTGGAGACCATCGCTCTGCCAGTTGAGCTACGCCCGTATGAAACGAATTGGAAAAATTCCTAACGCTTCAATATGTGAAAAATTAAGCACCTCAAAATCGAGATGCTTAATTTTCACAAAGTTTATATCAAAGGCACAAAATGCCTAGATTTTCCTTATTCAAGGATTTCGGTTACCTGACCGGCACCTACTGTACGTCCACCTTCACGGATTGCGAAACGAAGACCTTTTTCCATTGCAACAGCATTGATCAAAGATACTTCTAGTGTTACGTTATCACCAGGCATTACCATTTCTACTCCGTCGGGCAACTTAACATCACCAGTTACGTCAGTAGTACGTAGGTAGAACTGAGGACGGTATCCGTTAAAGAAAGGTGTGTGACGACCTCCTTCATCTTTACCAAGTACATATACTTCACACTTGAATTTCGTGTGTGGAGTTACTGAGTTTGGCTTACAGATTACCATACCACGCTTGATATCATTCTTGTCGATACCACGAAGAAGGATACCTGCATTGTCACCCGCTTCACCGCGATCCAACAATTTACGGAACATCTCAACTCCAGTACAGGTAGAAGTCAAAGATTTTTCCCCTTCTTTCATCATACCGATGATTTCGACCGGCTCACCTACTTTAATCACACCACGCTCGATACGACCTGTAGCAACAGTACCACGACCTGTGATAGAGAATA
>JAHDCE010000235.1 GCA_020630045.1 Saprospiraceae bacterium
TGCCAATGATATCGAACAAGTCGTATTCTTGAACACCAGAGGAATCCAAGCATTCGGAAGCATCGGAGAAAAATTTTCTTTTTATAGTGATTTTAGGGAGTCACAAGGACGTTTTCCCGGATATTTGACGGACTTTATAGCCGAAAATAGAATTGTTCCCGGAAGGGGATTGGTAAAAAGACACCAAGACTATCCCAATGCTTGGGACTTTTCAAGGGCCACGGGTCATATTACCTATCAACCCAATGAATTTTTTAATTTTCAACTCGGACACGGACAAAATTTCTTTGGAGAAGGTTACCGTTCCATGTTATTGTCAGATGCCGCTTTCCCAAACCCTTACCTTAGAATACGAACCAAATTTTGGAACATTGAATACGTGAATCTTTTCACTCAAATGAGCGATGTTCAAGATAAAGTTACCGACTCCGTTATTCCTAAGTTCGTAACCTCACACTACTTATCCTGGAACGCCACTGAAAAATTCAATATCTCATTATTCGAAACGGTCGTTTACCAAGATAGCACAGGAACAAGAGGATATGATTTTAATTACCTCAATCCTATTATCTTTTTCCGCCCCTTGGAATTTGCGCTCGGCTCCGCCGGCGGAAATGTCCTAATCGGCTTGAACGCCAGCTATAAAATCAGACAAAAAAACGTTGTATATGCCCAGTTGATATTAGACGAATTCCGCTTTCGCGAATTTTTAGAATTTAACGGTTGGTGGGGCAACAAACTTGGATTTCAAGTCGGATTCAAAGGCTATGATTTCCTAATCGACGGACTGAAAGTACAATCGGAATTCAACTGGGCACGGCCTTATTTGTATTCTCATAAGATATCATTACAAAGCTATACCCATTTCAACCAACCATTGGCACATCCCCTTGGCGGGAATTTTGCCGAATCGGTTACTCGGGTTTCCTACAACAGAAAACGAATTTTTGCGGAAGCAGAATTGATGTATGCTGTCCAAGGTTTGGACACGCTTTCGTCTAACTGGGGGTCGAATCCGTTCCTGTCCTACGATACGCGCGAACAAGAAATCAACAACGAAGTCGGACAAGGTATCAGAGCGACCACCATATATGCAGAGGCTAGGTTCGGTTATGTAATCAATCCCGCATACAACCTAAGGCTAGAAGCGGGGATGTCATATCGTAGATTTTCTCCTGAACAAGAAATCGATGGCATCGAAAAATCAAACACTTTATATTTCCACATCGGACTCGCTACTCGTTTATTAAATAACTACAGCGACTTTTAAACATAGGACACATGGCTAAAAAAGCGATAATTACAGGAGTTACCGGACAAGACGGTGCATACCTGACCGAACTCCTGTTGAAAAAAGGTTATGAAGTTCACGGTATCAAAAGAAGGAGCTCCTTGTTTAATACAAGTAGAATCGATCACTTGTATCAAGCCCCTTATGTAAACGAGCGCAATTTTTTCCTACACTACGGCGATTTGACCGATTCAACCAATCTTATTCGTCTTGTCGGCGAAATTCAACCTGATGAAATCTATAATCTGGCTGCGATGTCCCATGTAAAAGTGAGCTTCGATATGCCGGAATATACAGCTAACGCAGATGGAATCGGTGTGCTTAGATTACTTGAAGCGATTCGGATACATGGCCTAGAGTCAAAAACCAAATTTTACCAAGCTTCTACCTCCGAACTTTATGGCTTAGTACAAGCCGTGCCACAGTTGGAAACAACTCCGTTTTACCCGCGTTCGCCCTATGCTGTAGCAAAAATGTATGGCTATTGGATTACGGTCAACTACCGCGAAGCATATAACATGTTCGCCTGTAACGGAATCCTATTTAATCACGAATCTCCTCTAAGGGGAGAAACCTTCGTGACCAGAAAAATTACACGAGCTGCCGCTAGCATCGGACTAGGACTCCAGGATAAACTGTTCCTGGGTAACTTGGATGCGGAAAGGGATTGGGGGCATGCCAAAGATTATGTCGAAGCCATGTGGATGATATTGCAGCATGACGAACCCGAAGATTTCGTTGTCGCTACAGGAATAACCACCACAGTCAGAGACTTTGTAAATATGTCCTTCCGAGAAATCGGGGTCGAACTTGAGTTCAAAGGCAAAGGAGTTGATGAAGTGGGAATCGTAGCGTCCTACTCCGGAGACAATCCGAATATCTTTGTGGGTAAAGAATTGGTAGCGGTTAACCCAAAATATTTTAGACCGACAGAGGTTGAACTGTTGATTGGTGACGCCACTAAAGCCCGCCAAAAATTAGGATGGGAACCCAAATGCGATTTGGAGTATCTGGTCAAGGATATGATGAAGTGCGATTTGGAAACATTCCGAAAGGAGCAATATCTCCTAAAAGAAGGATATGAAGAAAAAAAGATTTTTTAACGCATACTGAATACGTGATCACACGATTGATGAATTCATTGCTATACCCAACCAAGCAAACACTACAAATCAGGAAATATTATGAATAAAGAAGATAAAATTTATGTGGCGGGGCACCGGGGAATGGTAGGTTCAGCTTTGATTCGTAGACTCAATAGAGATGGCTTTCACAATATTATTTTTAGAAGGTCAGCGGAGCTGGATTTGAGAAATCAGAAAGCAGTCAATGACTTTTTCCTTACGGAAAAACCCGATTATGTTTTTCTCGCTGCCGCTAAAGTGGGGGGGATTTTGGCTAACAATACTTATCGGGCCGAATTCATCTATGATAACTTGATGATTCAAAACAATATCATTCATGCCGCTCATGTAAATGGTGTGAAAAAGCTGATGTTCTTAGGGTCTTCTTGTATTTATCCCAAGATGGCTCCCCAGCCGCTCAAGGAGGATTATTTATTGACGGATACCTTGGAACCGACCAACGAACCCTATGCCATCGCCAAAATAGCGGGTATCAAAATGTGCGACGCTTACCGTCACCAATACGGATCCAATTTCATCTCTGTCATGCCGACCAACCTTTATGGACCGAATGATAATTATGATTTGAAAACATCACACGTATTACCGGCATTACTCCGAAAATTTCACGAAGCGAAAGAACAAGGATTGTCAGAAGTGGTCATGTGGGGCACAGGCAACCCTAAAAGGGAGTTCTTACACGTGGACGATTTGGCTGATGCTTGTTTTTTCCTAATGGAAAACTACGATGAAGAAGGACTGGTGAATATCGGAACGGGCGAAGATGTCGCCATCATCGAATTGGCTCGAATGATCAAGGAAGTGGTCGGTTTCGAAGGAGAAATCACCCATGACTTGACCAAGCCGGACGGTACACCGAGAAAGTTGATGGATGTGAGTAAACTGGAAAAAATAGGTTGGAAATATTCCATCTCGTTAAAGGACGGAATCTCTTCCGTGTACGAAGACGTCAAAGAAAAATTTAACAGCAAATCATTTGCATAATGGATAAGATGATTGCCAAATTTCCCGAGCAATTAAGGGAAGCGATCCGCATCGGAAAAAGCACTTCAGTAAAACGACACACTGAAAAAATCCACAACTTCTATGTCGCCGGACTAGGAGGTTCAGGGATAGGTGCCAATTTTGTAGCGGAGTTCATCAGGGAAGAATCAAATGTTCCTTACCTCATTGGGAAAGGATACGATGTGCCGAATTGGATAGGGAAAAACACGGTAGCCATTGCCTCTTCCTATTCGGGAAATACAGAAGAAACCCTCTTCTCATTCAAGCAATTGATGGAAAAAGCCGGTAAAGTCGTTGTCGTTTCTTCCGGAGGCAAAATTATCCAAGCGGCTACCGAAAAGGACTTGGACCACTTCAAACTACCGGACAATTGGTCTAGCCCCCGAGCTTGTCTAGGATATTCCCTGGTACAACAAATGTGCTTGCTCAACAAACTGGGCATCATCGGAGACGATAAAATCGACAACATAGAAAAAGCGGCCGACTTACTGGACGCCGAACATGATAACATCCGCAAGGAAGCGAAAGAAATCGCTGCTTTCCTTCAAAATACGATTCCGGTCATCTACGTGGAAGATCGAATGGAAGCCGTAGCGGTCAGATGTCGCCAACAAATCAACGAAAATTCAAAAATGTTGTGCTGGCATCATATCGTACCTGAGATGAATCACAACGAACTCGTAGGTTGGAGTGGTGGAGACGAGCGTTTCGCAGTACTTTATATCAGAAACGAAGATGACTTTAGCCGCAACCAAACCCGAATGCGAATCAATCAGGAAATCATCAGGAAAAAAACACCGCACATCAAGGAAGTATTTTCTAAAGGTGACTCCTTCATTGAAAAAGCTTTGTATCTCGTTCATCTCCTAGACTGGGTTTCCTTCGACTTGTCCGTCCTCAATGGTGTGGATCCGGTCGAAATCAAAGTCATTGATTACTTGAAATCAGAACTCGCAAAAGTCTGATTCCACGAAAGTGGGTCGACTTTTAAATTAATAATAAATGAATTCGAATCATTACGTAGCCATCATGGCGGGAGGAATAGGCAGCCGGTTTTGGCCCGCCAGCCGGTCGTCCATGCCCAAGCAGTTTTTGGATATTTTAGGGGTCGGCAAATCACTCATCCGGCTGACTTTCGAACGATTCCTCGAACTTTGTCCGGCGAAAAACATTTATGTTGTCACCAACAAACAATATCGCGAACTGGTCAAGGAACATTTGCCTGAACTCTCCTACGACCAAATCCTTTGTGAACCTTCCAGGAACAATACGGCTCCTAGCGTCGCTTATACCGCTTTCAAGCTTCATGCCGTCAATCCCGAGGCGAACTTCGTAATGGCACCATCTGACCATGTCATTCTCAAGGAAAGGGAATTCATCGACCGACTCAAACAAGCATTAGACTATACCGAAGCCAATGACGCCCTCGTCACTCTGGGTATAGAACCGACTCGGCCCGATACCGGATATGGTTATATCAACTACGATAAAGCATCTAATGAAAACGGGGTGTTCTCTGTCAACCGATTTACTGAAAAACCGGACTTGGAAAATGCCAAGGCATTCGTAGCTAGTGGAGATTATGTTTGGAACGCGGGCATTTTTGTTTGGAAAACCAAAAACATATTGGCTTCCTTCCGGAAAAACGCAGAGGAGGTTTACAACATCCTCAAGCAAGGAGAAGGGACATACAATACAGAAAAAGAACAAACGTTTATCGACGAATATTATCCGACTACGCCGGATATTTCGGTCGATTACGCTATCATGGAAAAGGCGGACAACATCCACACGATTCCGGCGGATATCGGTTGGACGGACTTAGGAACTTGGGGTTCATTATATGCTTTCCGCGACAAAGACGACAAAGGAAATGTAGTGGATGGAAAAGTAGAATTACTAGACACGACCAATTGCTTGGTCAGAACCCAAGCCGACAGATTGTCCATCTTTAAAGGACTGAACGATTACATCATTATTGACGAAAAAGATACACTGTTGGTTTTTCCCAAATCGGAAGAACAGCAAATCAAACCCTTGGTGAAAAACCTCAAGGAAAAAGGTATCATCAAGGAATAAGCTCAAGCACGAATTGCACAAAAACAGACCGCTCCATATTGCTTTCGTTTCAAATACCTCTTGGTATTTATACAACCTTCGCTTAGGAGTCATCCGCTCTTTGTTAAAGGAGGGACACAAAATTACGGTCTTGGCGGCGGAGGATAAGTTTTCCCCCTTTCTGAAAGAAGCCGGGTGCGAATTCCACAATTTGGAAATCGACCATAAAGGGACATCATTCCTCAAAGATTTCGGTCTGATTCGAGCCCTCCGCAAGTTTTATGCAAAAGAAAAATTCGACCTCATTTTTCATCATACCATCAAACCCAATGTGTTTGGTGCTATCGCCGCATCCAAGGAGGGAATTCCGAATGTATCCGTTATCTCCGGACTCGGAAGGTCTTTTATGAAACGCAATTGGCTCTACTATATATCCTTGGGTTTATACCGCTATTCCGCTTCCTTCGCCAATGAAATATGGTTCGTCAACAAGGAAGATGTCCAACTTTTCAGAAACAAGAACGTCGGAAAAGAAAGTCAGTTTCAATTGCTGCCGGGTGAAGGAGTGAATGTGTCTTTCTTCGCTCCCGGAGTAGGGCAAAACGGACATGTGAAAGATGAATCGAAAATAGTCTTCCTGATGACCGCCCGTCTCATACGCGAAAAAGGCGTAGAGGTATTCGTCAAGGCAGCTGATAGGATTCGGGAAAAATACCCAAACACCGAGTTTCGCCTCCTAGGTTTTTTGGATAAACGCGATCGAAATACGGTATCTGCGGACTACCTTAAAGAAAAAAATGAAAAGGGAGTCATTCGATACCTTGGATTCAAACACGACGTCCGACCGGATATACATACCTCCGATTGCTTCATCTTACCGTCCTTTTACGGCGAGGGAACTCCTAGGAGCCTCCTAGAAGCGGCAAGTATGGAAAAACCGATTATCACGACCGATAACGTAGGTTGTCGTGAAATCGTAGAAGATGGCTACAATGGCTTTTTGTGTCGCCCCAAAGATGTGGACGACCTAACGGATAAAATCGAACAATTCCTCAATATGGAAGACGCTGCTCGGGATGTGATGGGAAAAAACGGGCGGAAAAAAATCTTATCCGAATTCACCGAAAAAAATAT
>JAHDCE010000236.1 GCA_020630045.1 Saprospiraceae bacterium
AAAAATGACAAAATTTTAAACTAAAAGCCCCTGTGTAATCCAGCGTTTTTCGTTTTGATTGAAATGGTAGTTGTTATAGTAGAGGAAGAGTAAGTAGATTTACTTATTCGATTGTTTTAAATAATTTTCAATGGCCATCGCCATAGATTTGACCTTGGCAGTCGGTGCATAAATATTAATATTCAGTCCACGATCTTCCACTGCTTTTTTCGTGCTTTCTCCCCAGACTGCTATCCGGGTTTCATTTTGCTTGAAATCAGGGAAGTTTTCATACAAAGATGTTATTCCCAAAGGACTAAAAAATACCAATATGTCATAGGTGACATCACTAAGGTCGGACAAATCACTACTGACCGTCCTGTACATCATGGCTTCTTGCCAATCAAATTCGTTTTTGGTCAGGTATTGAGTGATGCTCTTGGATCCTAAATTGGAACAAGGCAACAAGAACTTTAAATCGCTTTTGTACTTATTCAGTGGTGTTTTCAAATCCTCTATATACCGCTTTCCGACAAATACTTTGCGCTTGCGGTAGGTGATGAATTTTTGAAGGTAATTCGCTACGGCTTCCGTCAAACAGAAATATCTGGTTTCCCCGGACATCTTCATTCTCATTTCTTCCACTAATCTAAAGAAGTGGTCAATGGAATTTTTAGAGGTGAATATGACAGCCGGCCATTCATCAGGACGAATTCTGGCACGACGGAACTCCTTGTTCGATACCCCTTCTACATGAATGAAAGAGCGGAAATCAATTTGGAGTCCCCATTTGACGCCCAAGTCGAAATATGGTGATCTTTCCGGCTTAGGTTGGGAAATAAGAATGGATTCTACCTTCTTGTGACTTTCGAGAACATTTGCTGGCATCTATAAAACACATTTGATTAACCTCAAATACCGAGGACTAGTTGAATGGTTCTAACCAAAATCAATATAGGTGCGATTTCGGTGGTGCAAAGGTAGGTAAAAAATCGAAAAAAATTATCTGGAATATATTTACTAAATATCATTACCCCTCTAAACCAATGTTGTAAGGTAAAAATGACGATAACTCCATACCCTAAATAGATAAGTATGGAATGTAAATTTTCAGGAGAAAAAGCCAAGAACACATCAATCACTAAAATGAAAATGCCCATCATAAAATAAGCGGCTCTTTGTGCTACTAGATACATTGAAGCTTCCTTGGATATGGGAAACAACCAACCTGCCAAACGCAAAATACTACTCTTGTATAGCAGATAAAAAGCAGGCACGGCCAAAGCAAATGAAATACTAGTTGCTAAAGTTGATGACGAAATAAATCCGTTCCGGCCTAAAATAAATAATATAAAAAGTCCAACGGAAAGGATAGTGAAAGGGTAAATGAAAAACTTGAGAATGGATGGTTTTCCCCGAGATTCCCGAAAGTAATGTGGCAATAATAAAGGACGGGTGATGGTTTGCAAGAGTTTGATTGCCTTACTTCTATAAAAAGTCAACATGACGGTTAAAAGCAATAGCAAAATAACAAAGAAAGAAATCAGTAGGAATATCGGAAACTTGTAAGATCCGTGTACGCCATAAAGTCGTAAGGGAAATCCATTTTCAGGTTGGGTCTTGGCGGTTTCCCGAATTTTAAGAAGGGTCGGTGATATGGCAATGACATCAAATGGATTGCTGGCATCTACCGCTTTGGCTGCAACTCGCTCTTCCGCTTCCAAGCGGAATACTAAATCAAAGGGGTTCGCCGCTCCTTCTTGCCCCTGAAGTATGGAGGCGGAGCAAAACAGTAATATGGCTACAATGTATGATACTCTTTTCAAGTACTTACCTTTGAAGGATATATCGGATAGAAATCGCATACTCATTGAACCGAATGCCCTTGATGCCTCTGTCACGGTGCAAAACGCTATAATAGGGTTTGTAATCCGCCGAAAAACTCATCGGCCAATTGGGAACCGTATATTCAATGCCGACAAGCAAATCTCCATTGATGATTCCGACAATGTCTTTTCCTCCGCCCAGTGTAAGACCCGCTCCTCCATATACATTCAACCCTTCTGTCAGGTAAATATGATACTCATAGAGACCCGTTATGGTGAATCCCAATTTCTTTTCATCGTTAAAAGAAAAATTCAATCCGGCAATACCTTCGATTGCTCCGAAACGACCTATGAATTGCTTGTAGGTAACCCCAAAAGGATTACCGCCCCGAAGACCGATTGTATTGTAGTAATTGTCTTGTCCGGTAACCGGAGTAGGGGTGAATGCTAATAGGAAAACCATTAGCATTCCCAAGAAAAAAATGTATAATTTACTCTCCCGCATTTTCGGTGCTTTCTTCAATGATTTCAGCTTCTTCCTCAAAGTTCTCATCTTCCGCTTCCAATACCAACAATTGGCGGGAATTCAAAAACGAAAACCATTTGACAAGCTTTTTAATATCGCTGAAATATACTTGATCCGGATCATAGTCAGGCAATACTTCTCCGATATAACGATGGCCCTGGTCTTCATTGAATTTTCCGGTAGGTAAAGGTATCTCTTCCAACTTGTCTTTCATCTTTTGAAACACATCTGCCAAAGGCACGGTCTCCTGTTCGCCGGTTGTATAAATAGAGATGGATTCTAATGGAGTGAATTGGTGTTTCCTAGAAGAAACGAACTTCCTTTTTTTAGTATCATAATCTTCAACAATCAATCCGTTCGGACGACTACCAATCAATTTGAAAACACCGGGCAATCCGGTGATAACGACCATCTTTTTTAAATCTATCATTTGTTGTTTGAATTAATAATTGATTTTAGATTCACGTATTTAGCAATGCGACAGTGTATGTCGATGCCCTCAATACTCAAACTCCATCCGTTGACAAGGAAAGTTGAACAAGCACTCTTCACGAATCAACTTAGCGACCCGTTGCGGCACCATCTTATCCCAACCTTCTTCATCCGACTGGAGCATTTGAAGAACTTCTTTTGAAAAAATATGCAATATATCCGGATTGACTTGATTAATGTCAACGATTTGCCCACAATCTAACAAATGTTGATACAAGAATTTGATACCTTCCGGTATGGGCAAGTTCTGAACCGTCATTAATTCCGAGCTGCCTTCTTGCAGTGCCGGATAAGTATAAATTTTTACATTTTGGTTAAAAATACGGCCGAAGGCCATCAATAAACGCCCGTCCAGATTTTGGTAATAGGTTTCATTAATGGTATTCAGCAATACTTGTGCACCGACGACCAATCCGAAATTCAAGATTTTATAATCACTTAAATATTCGGTCAGTTTATGTAAATGCGTACAATTGGTCACGATAACAGTGTGTCCCATATCGCAAAGCAATTCGGTTCTGTCCAAAAAATCTTTGACATCGGGTTCCTCGCTATCTTGCCTTAAATTATCCAATGTGATTTCCGCAAGGAGAAAAGCCTTTTTAGGAATAATTTCCTCCTCCGATTTAAATTGCTCGAAAGAGCGATCAAGCATATCTTTATTGACATGGGTTACCGGCCTGAAACTGCCACGAACCACCATGACCTGTTTTTTGTATAAAAATTCAGAGGCGTGGATGTTGCGTTTGTCCGGCCCGAACATGGCGACGTCACAAAACTTATTTTTGACCAACAACAAACTTAATACGCGGTGATCCACACTTTCAAAATCCGGACCATCAATACGAATCATATCAATACGCAATCGATCCCGCAATTGGTCCATCAAAGATTCGACAAAGTATTCGATGTTATCATGATATCTAAAACAAGCATATACCAGATTCACCCCTAGTATTCCTACTGCTTGCTGCTGCTGAATCGTGTCGTTGTCCGTCATCTTTACATGAAGGACGACATCATTCGGTTCCGAATCCGGACGCAATTGAAAACGGATGCCGACCCATCCACTACCTTTAATCGTCTTTGTATAATTAATGGCCGAAACCGTATCCGCGAATGCGAATAATGTCGTATCCGGCCGCTCATCCCGCAAACGGGAAATCATAAGCCCGTATTCGTGATCCAGCATTTTGTACAAACGTGACTCACATACATATCGCCCATGGGCTTCAGGAGAGTAAATGTCATCCGAAACGATTTTGTCATAGGCGGACATCGTTTTGGCAATCGTACCCGCCGCCGCGCCCACTTTGAAAAAGTATCGGGCGACTTCTTGTCCTGCCCCAATTTCGGCGAACGCTCCATATACGGATTTATCCAAATTGATTTCCAGCGCTTTCTGTTCCGGCTCTAATACTTTCCTTGCCATATTTCTAATTGCTTAATTGACTACGCATGAATGGATGAGGATATCCTGTCGAGTCATTGCAAAATTAGGTTTTTATCACATAAAATTCATGAGAATTATGACATGATTACTGGATAACAGTTACATGGGCAAGAAAAATAATTTGTTAAAATTTCCAAAAAGTGACATTCAAAAACACACAATACTTGACTGGCATTGTCATTTATTGTAAATTTGTGACAGCAATAAAGCATTGAAAGTTGCTAATTGCGACACCATTATAAGGGTCTCTTAATTTTCACACAAAACACACTTGAATCCTTTCCTGATATCAGGGGGGGATTTATTTTTTATAATGGTATTCCCAAAAGCAAGATATAATTTCCATTAAGTACCTGGACAAAAGTAATCGAATAATGATTTTCCTAGGTATTTTTGTTTTAGTCGAGGGAAGCCCGGAAACTGGTAGCCATGGCTACCAAGTTGAGGACTGTACGAAGGATAAAGCAAAAATACCCGAAAAGCATATTCCCTGATTATTTATGGCCGGGTACTTAGATGTTATCACGAAATTTTTTGTATGAAAGACGAATCGTTATTTTGGGAATCAACGAGGCATTCGTCACAAAGCATAGCCTTAGCTGCGTTTAAGGGGAATAATGAAGTGGATTTCCAAAATAACGGTTTGGCTATACTCAATTTTTCGTAATAACATCTATTATTCCCACTCAAAAGTATTAATCAAATGCATGGCATCCTCTTTGACCAAGTTAATCAATGGTGCTAGGGAGTCCGGACGACTTTGTGTTTTGAAATAAACCGAACCACGAAGGAAATGGGTAGTGCTATCCGTTAGATAAAACTGAAAAGGCGACGCGGATGGGCCATCAATGCTAAACACGAACCCGGAAACACCATTCGGCTTTCTCAATGGGAAATCATCAATATAGTCCGCTCGGATAATATGCTCTTCCGCCAAGTTGTGGGCATCTTTCATCAACTTGTCGAATGTGTTTTTCTTGTCTATTTCGTAGTAGCTAAAATGAATTCGTGCATCATAAGCAGGATAATGGATATCATACCAGCACGGATGTATCGGCTTCGAGTCAAAGTAAGAAGTGTCTTGCACAACTTCCGCATATTTCGGATACTCAAAAGTAAAGTCACAATAATTCTCAGTAAACTTTTGATAGGCCCGTTCTGGGTACTCTATCTTAGGATAACATCTGGGTTTGGGGTAATATTCCGGTTCGGAATCACAAGAAGGGAGTATAACTACTAAACTAAAAACCATCAATACGGATAAAATGTACCTCTTCATCATCTTGTTTCAATTCAAATAGCTTCTAAACGAATAATCCTTCTCCTATTATTTTATCAAAATAAAGTTGTTGTTGACAAAAATGAAAGGAAGGCATTCAGACCTTCCTTTCAAATAATAGAACTTTTTTAAGGGGCCTACCGGCCAAAGTAGTCATAATAGGCTTCGGCGTGTTGCTCATATCGTTTGAGCAAGTCGATGTTTTTCTTTTCTACTTCTGTCAATTCAGAACGGATGTCAGTGGATACCGGCATATACCAGTTCACATATTGGTCGAACAAATACCGCATCCTCCTATTTTTAAAGGAGTAACCGTGACGGGCATAAATCGCATTCCGGATGACTTCTAGGTCAGCTTTGTATAAATTTTCTATATCAGAAGGCTTCAACTCCTGAATGGACGCATTGAATTTTTTTGCATTTTCGGTCAATCGTTCTTCCTTTTCGGTTTTTTCATCATAGGTGTCATATAATGCTACCCACCCCAAACTCGGCATTTCCACATCCGGATCATATTTGAAAGTTTGACGGTTCAAGATGTACTCCCTTTCGGTGACCATTAATTTATCACTATATGATTTCCATGCACCTGTTACTTGACGGGGTAGTGCGCCCTTGGCAGGTTTTACACTAAAATTGAACTCACCGTCATACTTGTCATCGCCCGGCTCTTTGGCTTGGATTGTAATGAAGCCGTTGTTTCGTTCATATGTTCCCTCGAACGGTCGCTCGTTTCCCGCGACAATACTACGTCCTTTTACCGAGCCGTCTTCACCCAATTCCTCAATGGCGACCGTAATTCTATTCGAATAGGTGAAATTGGTGTTTTCTTTATATGTCTTTGCCTCGAATCCTCCGGTGTAATAACCCATCGCTTCTTCCAAAGTGATTGGTGTACCTTCAGTCGAGGGCTTTGTCTCAGGTTCAGGGGTCACAGGAATTTCTTGGTTTTCTGACGTGTTCGTCTCAGCATCAACCGCAGAATTGTCATTATCTGTTTCCACGCTGGTGTTACAGGCGAAAATTCCTAC